>JBNMNZ010000213.1:0-3957 GCA_051276605.1 Polaribacter sp.
TTTTATTGCAACCACTCAATTTCGTATTCATCACAGAGAAACCAAAATACCCGATGTCGTTTTATTTGTGAATGGTATTCCAGTAGTGGTTGGCGAAGCTAAAACACCCATTCGTCCTGCTATTAGTTGGTTAGATGGCGCACACGAGGTCCATGACATTTATGAGAATGCAGTTTCTCAATTATTTGTGCCTAACATTTTGTCTTTTGCAACCGAAGGTAAGGAGTTGTATTATGGAGCGATAAGAACACCTTTAGAGTTTTGGGCTCCTTGGCGTTTAGAAAATGATGAAGATGCCATTGCAAAACGTTTAGGTTTAGGTGAAGTAGGGAAGGAGTTGTCCGATCTATTACATCCTAAACGGTTACTCGATATTCTTCAAAACTTTTCACTGTTTACAACTAATAAAAGGAAACAACGCATTAAGGTGATTCCTAGATTCCAGCAATACGAAGGAGCAAATAAAATTGTAGAGCGAGTTAAAGAAGGAAGAATTAAAAAAGGATTAATCTGGCATTTTCAAGGATCAGGTAAATCGTTGTTAATGGTGTTTGCTGCTCAAAAGTTAAGACGAGAAAAAGACTTAAAAAGTCCTACAGTTATTGTGCTGGTGGATCGTACAGATTTAGATACACAAATTACAGGAACCTTTAATGCGGCAGATATTTCTAATGTAGAAACTACTGATAATATTAAGCAGCTTCAAAAATTATTAGAAAACGACACCAGAAAGATTATTATTTCTATGATTCATAAGTTTCGGGATGCAAGTCCTAATATGAATACTAGAGATAATATCATTGTGTTGGTAGATGAAGCACACAGAACACAAGAAGGTGATTTAGGTAGGCAAATGCGTGCTGCTTTACCAAATGCATTTCTATTTGGATTAACAGGAACACCTGTAAATAAAGCGGACAAAAATACTTTTTGGGCATTTGGAGCAGAAGAAGATGAAGGTGGTTATATGTCTCGATATACCTTTCATGATTCCATTAGAGATAACGCAACATTACCTTTGCATTTCGAACCTCGTTTGGTAGACGTACATGTAGATAAAGAAACCATAGATAAAGCCTTTGAAGAGTTTAAAGAAAATTCTGCTTTAACAGATGAAGAAGCAGATGCTTTAAATAAGAAATCTGCTAAAATGGCGGCTTTCTTAAAATCTCCAGAACGTGTTGCTAAAATAGTAGAAGATATAGCAACACACTTTAAAGAAAAAGTAGCTCCTCATGGTTTTAAGGCCATGATTGTTACTCCAGACAGATATGCTTGTGTGCAATACAAAGAAGAACTAGATAAATACTTTCCTGAAGAGGCGAGTAGTGTTGTGTTTTCTACTTCTGCTAATGACAGCATAGAGTTTAAACAAAAGTGGGCAGTTGATAAAAGTCAGCAAGAAAAAATAGTAGATCAATTTAACGATGCCCAATCAGATTTACAGTTTATCATTGTTACAGCGAAACTTTTAACAGGTTTTGATGCACCTATTTTGCAAACCATGTATTTAGATAAATCTATAAAAGATCATACTTTATTACAAGCTATTTGTAGAACGAATAGATTATTTCCTAATAAATCTTTTGGTAGAATTGTAGATTATTTTGGTGTCTTTGATGATGCAGCAAAAGCATTACAGTTTGATGAAGAAAGTATAAAAACGGTAATTTCAAATTTATCAGAACTAAGAGCAAAGTTGCCTAAAGCCATGAAAGAAACCTTGGCACATTTTATTGGTGTTGATAGAACTATAGAAGGATTTGAAGGCTTAGAAGCTGCACAAAATGCAATTGGGAATAATGACAAAAAAGATGCTTTTGCTAAAGACTACAAATTTCTATCTAAGATATGGGAATCATTATCTCCAGACACAATCTTAAATTTATATCAGGAAGATTATAAATGGTTATCTCAAGTATTTGAGTCAGTAAGACCAGCTGCAGACAATATTGGTAAGTTGTTATGGTTTTCTTTGGGAGCAGAGACCACAAAGTTAATTCATGAAAATATTCATGTAGGTGAAGTCCATCACTTAGATGAATTTATTTTAGATGCAGATGTAATTGAAGACATCTTTAATAACCCAGATCCTGCAGGTGCTAAAAAATTAGAAAAACTTTTAATAAAACGTTTTAAGAAACATGCGGGAGATCCTAAATTCAAATCTTTAAGTGAACGCTTAGAAGCTTTAAGAGATAAAGCTGAACAAGGATTAATTACTTCAATTGAATTTATAAAAGAGCTGTGTAAGTTAGCAAAAGAAACTGTAGAAGCCGAAAAAGAGTTAGAAACCCTATTAATTGAAAAAACACCAAAAGCAGCACTCACTGAACTGTTTATAGAATTAAAAAACGAAGAAACACCTGCGGTTGTTGAACGTATTGTTACTGATATTGATTCGATTGTAAGAATTGTTCGTTTTCCTGGTTGGCAAAAAACAAGTTCAGGTGAGCGAGAGGTTCAAAAGTCTTTACGTAAAGCTTTATTAAAATACAAATTACATAAAGATCAAATTTTATTTGAAAGAGCCTATGCGTACATTAAGGAATACTACTAAAATTACTGCAAGTATCAAAAATAAATTTTATAGCTTCTGGGTTTGCTTTTACAATACTAGATTCAGTTCTTTCTTGCTGCAGTTTATCATTCTGAATCCATAAGCAATAACCTGCTTTATTTCCACTCACAGATTTGGCTAATCCTGTTTGAAAAAAATGAGTACAATTTTTACAAACTTTGTCTTTTAATTTCATTTTTTTAATATAACAAATTATACAATTTCAAAACAGCAAAAGTATCTAGTTTACAATATTCCAACATGTTTTCTCGTGCTTTTTGTTGTTCGATTTCAGTTAAATTTGCAAAACTTTTATAAACTTCTACAGTTGCCATTCCTTGCTGAATTTCCAAATCTTGATAAGAAAGATGAGGTAGGTAAGTAGGTAATACAGTTTTTAAAGACCAGGTATTTTGAGTGGCTTCTGTTTTTATATATTTACGAAAAACAACACCTAAATCTATTAATCTTGCTCTAATGCTTTCTAAATCATCTTTATATTTTGGGAAATCTCTGATTAAATTATTAAGCATTGTTTTCTCAAAACTAGAATACATCAAAATCGTTCCATAGTCTGTTTTATGGTTTAAATCTTTAATCATTTGTAGTATTAAATCTTCTCTTGGGTCATCAATACCATTTCCTAAAAACTCAAAATGTTCAGGTTCAGAATTTGTATCTTTTTGGTAATGTAAACTGTACTGAAAAGGAATTTGCTGATAAGGTCTAGAATTATCATATTCAGGAATTCCATATTGTGCAGACTCAAAATCAAAAGAATAAATAGGAAAAGGATTTTCTTTTAAAAACTGTTGGATGCCATGATCATTTTCGTAAATAATATCAGTGCCTAATTTTGGTTGATTTGCAATTTCTTCTAAAATCGCTTGATTTTCTGTTAAAGTGTGACAGTAATTTGCAAATTCGCAGGCATAAGGTTTATCACAATGAGACCCAATTAAAACTGTTGGTTCTTCTTGTTGATATACTTCTAAAAAGGCAGCAATATTTTCAGGGATTTCTACCAAATAATTTTGCATTCTAGAAAACACGCTTTCATAGGTAAATAATTCAGTGGGTTGGATGTCTCCATTTCGAACGTAGGTTCTATCAAAATGCATAATAGAAATATCTTCGATTTTAATACCGGCATTCGTCATTACATAATACTGAATAGCCGCATCTCTAATGTGTTCTGGTTTTACAGAATTGGTGCTTTTCACTTCAAAAGCATGCCACTCTCCATCAATTTGATGTAAAATATCTAAAACAACCAAGGTGTTTTCAGCTGCAAAAGTGGCTTCATAAATAGTTTTACAACCACTCTTAATTAATTGTTTGGTTTTTGTAATAGCTTTTGAGTTTGGATAATCACCTACTAATGCCAATTCTCCTCC
>JBNMNZ010000214.1:0-3934 GCA_051276605.1 Polaribacter sp.
AAAGAAGAATGAAATTCTAGACAGAACTTTTATCCTAAACAAACTATGGGGAAATGATGATTTCTTTAACGCAAGAAGCATGGATGTTTTTATTAGTAAGCTCAGAAAGAAATTAAAAAAAGATACAAATATTCAAATAATAAATATCAGAGGTTTTGGTTATAAATTAATTTGTTAGTCATTTACTAACTATATTTTTTACTACCTTTATCATTACTTTTAATTTTTAGAATATTTAATATATGCACGTTGCAATTGCAGGAAATATTGGTGCTGGTAAAACCACACTAACCAAACTATTAGCCAAACATTATAAATGGAATCCACATTATGAATCTGTAGATGAAAACCCCTACTTAGATGATTTCTATGCAGAAATGGAGCGCTGGTCTTTTAATTTACAAGTTTATTTTTTAAACAGTCGTTTTCGTCAAATATTAGAATTAAGAGAATCTGGCAAAAACATTATTCAAGATAGAACCATTTATGAAGACGCTCATATTTTTGCGCCAAATTTACATGCAATGGGCTTAATGACTAATAGAGATTATAATAATTACAGCTCTTTATTTGATTTGATGGAAAACTTGGTTTCTCCTCCAGATTTATTAATCTACTTAAGAGCAGACATTTCTACTTTAGTTGGACAAATTCATAAACGCGGCAGAGAGTACGAAAATTCGATTAGTATTGACTATTTAAGTAGATTAAATGAACGCTATGAAGCTTGGATTTCTACTTACAAAAAAGGAAAGTTACTAGTGATTGATGTTGATAATTTAGATTTTGTAACGAATCAAGAAGATTTGGGTTATATTATAGATAGAATTGATTCGCAAATTAATGGCTTATTTTAAGAAATAAATCTATAGTATAAAATAAAAAAAGAGACCGTTAAAAACGGTCTCTTTTTTTGTGATAAATAGCACATGTTAGAAACTCTATTTGTCTCTTTTAATAAAAAACAAAAAAAATTAAAACTTTTGTAACATTCATAAAAGTTCTTACGTATAATAAACTGTAGCTATTATATTAATCCTTTGAAAAGATATAGAGAATTAGATGAGACAACTTAAAATTACCAAGCAGGTTACAAATAGAGAAACTGCATCCCTAGACAAATATTTACAAGAAATTGGAAAAGTAGATTTAATTACTGCTGATGAAGAAGTAGAATTAGCGCAGCTTATTAAAGCTGGTGATCAAAGAGCATTAGAAAAACTAACGAAAGCCAATTTAAGATTTGTGGTATCTGTTGCAAAACAATATCAAAATCAAGGATTAACATTACCAGATCTAATAAACGAAGGAAACTTAGGTTTAATTAAAGCAGCAAAACGTTTTGATGAAACTAGAGGTTTTAAATTTATATCATATGCTGTTTGGTGGATTCGTCAATCGATCTTACAAGCTTTAGCAGAACAATCTAGAATCGTACGTTTACCGTTAAATAAAATTGGTTCTATCAATAAAATTAACAAAATGTATGCTTTCTTAGAGCAAGAAAATGAGCGCCCACCAAGTGCTGAAGAAATTGCTAAGAAATTAGACATGACTGTTAATGACGTAAAGGAATCTATGAAGAATTCTGGACGTCATGTATCTATGGATGCGCCTTTAATTGAAGGTGAAGATTCTAATTTATACGATGTATTAAATTCTGGAGAATCTCCAAATCCTGATAGAGTTTTATTACATGAATCTTTACGAATTGAAATTAACAGAGCATTAGAAACATTAACTCCGCGTGAAGCAGATGTTGTAAAATTATATTTTGGTTTAGGTGAACATCAACCAATGACTTTAGAAGAAATTGGTGAAACTTTCGATTTAACTCGTGAGCGTGTTCGTCAAATTAAAGAAAAAGCAATTAGAAGATTAAAACATACTTCTAGAAGTAAAATTTTAATGACTTACCTTGGCTAATGGTCCCAGACCATTTTAGGTATCTCACTCATGCTGAATTATAAAGTATGAATATTTTTATAGAAAACTCTCGAATTTATTTTCGGGAGTTTTTTTTATTTGAAGCTAGTTCCTGCTTTTCACTATATCTTTTTTGTTGCTGTCATTGCGAAGTTTGTTTTTACAAACTGTGGCAATCTCTTTTTAAAAAGCAGATTACTTCGTCATACTTCCTCGTAATGACGCCAATTAAATTTAGTCAAAAAAAAAGGATGCCGTTTCAATCAGGGCTAAACCTATTTATATACTTTTCTTTTTTACCACATAGCCTATGTTTTCTATAAATCTATGTGGTCGTAATTTTTAATAAATTATTGTTCTTTTTTTAAGAGATTGCTTCATACCTCGCAATGACAATTTAAGTACCTTTGCTAAATTAAATAACAACACAACAACAAACTAATGAGTAATTTAATTGCACCTTCAATTTTAGCAGCAGATTTCGCCAATTTACAAAGAGACATCGAAATGGTAAACAATAGCGAAGCCGATTGGTTTCATATTGATATTATGGATGGCGTTTTTGTCCCTAATATTTCTTTTGGAATGCCTGTTTTAAAAGCGATTGCTAAACACGCTAAAAAAACAATTGATGTACATTTAATGATTGTAAATCCTGATCAATACATTCAAACCTTTGCCGATTTGGGCGCAAATATTCTGACTGTGCATTATGAAGCTTGCACACATCTACACAGAACAATTCAGGCGATAAAAGCATCTGGAATGAAAGCAGGAGTTGCATTAAACCCTCATACACCCATTGCTGTTTTAGAAGATGTAATTGCCGATTTAGACTTGGTTTGTATCATGAGTGTAAACCCTGGTTTTGGTGGTCAATCTTTTATTGAAAACACCTATAAAAAAGTAAGTCAATTAAGACACTTAATAGATTTCACTAAATCTGATTGCCAGATAGAAATTGATGGCGGAGTTACAGACAAAAATGCAAACGCTTTAATTGAAGCAGGTGCAAATGTTTTAGTTGCCGGAAGCTATGTTTTTGGATCTGAAAACCCTACAGAAACCATAGAAGATCTAAAAAACCTAATCGGATAATTGTTATACGCAGTAGTAGATATAGAAACTACAGGAAACGGACCTAAAGGTCAGAAAATAACCGAAATTTCTGCCTTAATTTTCGATGGAAAAAAAATTATCAATGAATTTACTTCACTTGTAAATCCTGAACAAAATATTCCAGCATTTATTACCAATCTTACTGGTATTACAAATGCAATGGTAAGAAATGCTCCTAAATTCTACGAAATTGCAAAAAAGATAGAAGAAATTACCAAAAACACTATTTTTGTTGCCCACAATGTAAATTTCGATTATAATATAATTCATGCAGAATTTAAAAGTTTAGGCTTCGATTTTAAACGGAAAAAGCTTTGTACCGTTCGTTTAACTAGAAAAATAATTCCTGGTCTACCTTCTTACAGTTTGGGTAATATTTGTACCTCAGAAAACATTCCTATAAATGGCAGGCACAGAGCAAAAGGAGATGCCGAGGCAACTGTAGAGCTCTTCAGGAGACTACTTCTTAGAGATGATAATTTTACGATCAATTCTTTTTTAAATCCAAAATCTAGGCAAGCAACTTTACCGCCTCTTTTAGATAAAATAGTAATAGATAAATTACCCGAAACCTTTGGCGTGTATTACTTTAAAAATTTAGCCAAAGAAGTTATTTATGTTGGTAAGGCAAACAATATAAAGCAACGTGTTATCAGTCATTTTTATGATAAGAAGAAAAAGGAGCAAACAATGTGTTTAGAAACTGCGGATATTTCTTTTACAAAAACAGGTAGCGAACTACTGGCTTTATTATTAGAATCATCCGAAATAAAACATATATATCCAAAATTTAACAGAGCGCAAAGAAGAGCAGGAGAAGCTATTGGTTTATTCTCTTACGAAGATCAAAAAGGAATTATCCATTTGGCTTATAATCGATTAAAATTAG
>JBNMNZ010000215.1:0-3918 GCA_051276605.1 Polaribacter sp.
AGGGTTAGTTGTATCTGTAATAGTTACCGTTCTAGTAGCTGTTTTTTTATTACCATTGCCATCTGTTGCTGCTAAAGCTTGATTTGCAATTGAATTAGATGCTACATTCTCTGTTTTATTTTCTATTGAGCTCTTGACAACAGTAAAAATGTCATTTTCAAAAAATAATTTATCAGTATTACTGAAAACTGTTGTGATTGTAAACAAGAGGCTTACTAAAATAAGTGTAATTTTAATCTTCATAATATTAAAGTTTGTAAGTAAATATAAATTCATTTTAAAAAAAAGTTTCAAAATCACTCATGCTTACTCTAATTTCTTACGGTAAAATTAGATAGTTAATCATCTATAACTTTAAAAGTTCGATAACTAGCATATTACTTTCGACGAACAAAGAAAAACTGTTGTTTGACTGTTAACGACTTACTATTTTCTAAATTTTTTAGATAAATTAAGCTTGAAAAAAAAATTGGAAGTATTAATATTGGACAAAAATCAACATAGTGAATCAATAATAAAAATAATTAAGGAATATTTTTTTTATTATAATAAACTTACAATCAGTTCGTTGTATCGTATGTTTTTTCTTTTAAATCAAGCCTATTATTTACATTTACTTTGTTGTAAATATTTTTAATATGACTTTTTACAGTATTGGGTGAGATAAATAACTTTTCACTTATTTCTTTATTATTATGCCCTTCGTTTAAGTATTTAAGAATATCTACTTCCTTTAAAGTAAGAGGTTCTGTAGATATATTATTCTTCTTTAAAAGTATTAAATAAGGATTAATCGTTTTAGTTTTTTGTGATAACCTATATTCTATATTTTCTAAATCAATTTGTAATTGTTGTATACTTAAATCATCCATTATAGTTTTAGTTTTCATTCTATAACTAATAGCATACGTAAAAACAATGATATCTAACCAACTTGCAATTTTTACAATAAGCATGTCTCCGTGAACTTCCCAAATTCCAAGAGGATAACCAATTACAAAAAGTACAGATAAAGGAACCATTAATAAATAACCAAGCACATAAAATTTTGAAGAAGGTATTGTTTTTAAAGAATAAATACCACAAAACCATAAAATAGGGAAAATTATTATACCTATAGTATCTGCTATTGCTATAATCGTAAAGTTCTTGGTAATTAAAAAGCCTACATAAAAACAGAGAGTTGCCAGCAGAAATAAATATAATCCCTTTGTTAAATTTGGCATTCTTTTTTTAAGGTTTAAAAATTTTATTGAAAATAATAAAAACCAAGTTTGGCAAGAAATATGAGTTAATAATTCTAGTTTATAATATAATCCGTTTGCTCTAAATAGGTGTATTAAGGAGCCGTCATAAAATAAAAAGATACTCACTAAAGAACTAAGTAAAAATAAATAATAGAGATATATTCTATCTCTAAATTTAATAAAGAAAAATATATTTAATAAAACTATAATGATAATAGTGCCATAATAGAAACTGTTAATCGCTTTTTTATCTAATACATGGTTTAAAAATCCTTTTTCATCTATAATTCTTATTGGAAAATTGGCTTCTTTTGGAAAGTTTACTTTTAAAAAGTATATGTTCTCATTAATTTCTTTAGAATTCACTTTAAATGCAGGAAACTTAAAATCTATTGGCAGCATATCTCGAATAATGCTATTTCCAGTTGAACTTATGTAATTTAAATGGTTATCGTTTAATTGATAAACGTCAATCAAATCAACATTATGTGTAGGTATGTACGCGATTAAATTTTGAGTAACTTTTGTTTTATTAAGAGTTAATTTGAACCAGTAGGTGCCATTTTTGATCCCAAAACTACTAGTTTTAGGCATGCTTTTAAAATCTTTTAAAAGAACTTCTTCGTTTAAAAGATTTATATTTTCTTTGAAATAAGATAAAGAGAATATAGCAGCGTTATTTTCTATTATATTCTGGGAAATTATCTTTTGAGAGAAAATTAAACAAATACCAATAAAAAATAAAAATGGTTTTAATTGCTGCTTTAAAAGAGTTTTTCTTCGTTTGGCATCGCTTTGTTGAATTGTATGAAATCTAAAATGAAAAAAACCAAGAGAATAATCTTGAGGGGAATATTTTTTATTCATAGATATAATTGCTATTATTATTTAATTAAAGTTCTTTATAGCAATTATCCTTCAAAACACAAAATTCGAATTAATTTATTTAATGACCTAAGAAAAATGGTGATATTTTTAATTCCCATGGCTAAGTATTTACGAATCTGCTGATTAAATAACTGTTGCCTTTATCATTCTTTCATTACCAAATAGGTCTTTGCGTAATTCTATGTTTTTAAATCCTTTTTCTGTTAGAATTTTTGAAGTTTCTTGTCCTAAATATTGATTAATTTCAAAAAACAACAATCCATCCTTAGCTAGATTTTGTTTGGCTAAATCAGCAATTTTATCATAAAAAATTAAGGGGTTTTCATTAGAGACAAACAATGCCAAATGAGGTTCGTTTTGTAAAACATTATTTTGTATTTCTACTTTTTCTAATTCTCTTACATAAGGTGGGTTAGAAACAATAATATTAAATTGCTTTTTGGAACTTGAATTGCACGAAGTCGAAGAATTAGCAAAGATATTTAGGTGCTCAGTCTGTAAAATATCAGCTTCAATAAACTCAATTTTCACCTTATTTAAGGTGGCATTTTTTTTGGCAATTTTTAAGGCACCAACAGAAATATCAATTGCAGAGACAGTTGCAGTTGGTAGTTTTTTAGCCAAAGAAATTGGTATGCAACCTGATCCTGTTCCAATATCAAGAATATTTAGCGACTTTGATGGTTTGCTGCTTTGTAGCTTTGCAGCTTCTAAAAGAATCCATTCAACTAATTCTTCAGTTTCTGGTCTTGGAATCAGTGTGTTTTTATCAACCAAAAAAGGAAACCCATAAAACTCGGTATTACCAATAATATATTGAATCGGTTCTTCGTTTTTTAATCTATTTAAAGCTCTATTTAAAAGAAATACTTTATCCTCAGTTATTTTAAAATTAGGATTTAAAGTAACATCAATTCTTTGTAAATCAAGATATTCATCCACTAAAATAAAGAAAAAAGAATCTATTTCTGTTTTCGGATATATAGGAGAAAGGTTCGTTGAAAATTGCGTTCTATAATTTTTTACATTCATTAATAATATCCTAATTCTAAAATTTATAGATGCTTAATCATCCATACATTACAGGCATAATGGCAGGTGTTTCCCATCGGTTCTTTTAGCCCTATAAAACCATTTCTCTCGTATAATTTAACAGCAGCCTTCATATAGGGTAAAGTCTCTAAATAACAGCTTTTGAAACCAAATTCTTTGGCTTTTTCTAAACAAATAGAAATTAATTTAGTACCTAAACCTTTTCCTCTTGCAATTGGTAAGAAATACATTTTTTGGAGTTCACAGACATTACCTTCATAATTATCTAATTGCGCAATTCCTGCACCACCAATAACTTTGTTTTTATGTAGAACTACAAAATAGGTTGCTTTTACTTTTTGATAGGTTTCAAACATCTTATCGGTCGCAGTATCTTCATAAGCAGTGCCGACTTTTGGAGCACCCATTTCTAAAATTACACTTCTAACAACGTTCGCCATTTCTGAATTGTCTGTAGGTGTAATTTCTCTAATGATAAAATTTTGAATTGTCATTTATTACCGTATTTTTGCAGTAGCAAGTTACCTATTTTTTTAATTTTTTTTGATGAAAAAAGCATTCTATTTTTTAAGTTTATTTTTATTAATTTACAGCTGTTCTGTGAAAAAATCACCTATTTTTATAAAGGTAGATGATGTAAAATTAATCAGTTTTGCATCAGATACAGTTCGTTTGCATGCAAATGCATACTTTCAAAATCCAAATGATGTTAGAGGTAAAATTTCTACGG
>JBNMNZ010000216.1:0-3899 GCA_051276605.1 Polaribacter sp.
GTCTTGCTTTCATTCTGAAAATGAAGCACATAAAAGCCTTTTTCTAAAATAATTTCTTCAAAAGTACTTTCTCCGACATTTTTAAACATAAATAATCTTTTAATTTGAATTCTTTCTATTTATAATCATTCTATATAGCAGGTATTAAAAACCTCGATTCACCAACAAAAGTAGTGCTTTTCGTCATTTTTTCTGTTAAAATTTATATAAAAAACATTTAACGTTATAAAAAGTACTTTGAGCGACATTTTTTTTTAAATGAAGGTTTTACTTTTGACCAACTTTTATAATCTAGATGCTAGAACACAAGCAAGAACATTTTTATAATATTGGGGTTAGTTACAAAAAAGCTGATGCAAACACACGTGGAAAATTTTCTTTAACTAAAGAAAATCAAATTGCTTTGTTAAAGCTTTCCAAAAAGAGAGGTTTTAAAGGAGTTTTTATTATTTCGACATGCAATAGAACAGAAATTAGTGGTTTTGCAGAACGTCCATGTAAATTAATAGAACTACTATGTGAATTTTCAGAAGGTACAATTGAAGAGTTTGCAAAGGTTTCTATTGTTTACAAAAACCAAGAAGCAATTCATCAGCTATTTAGAATTGGTACAGGTCTTGAAAGTCAGATTTTAGGAGATTACGAAATTGTTGGTCAATTAAGACAGGCTTTTAAATTGGCAAAATCTTTAAAGACTACAAATGCGTATTCAGAAAGATTAATAAACTCTATACTTCAGGCAAGTAAGAGGGTTAAGAATGAAACAAAACTGAGCTCTGGAACAACTTCTGTTTCCTATGCCGCTGTTCAATACATCATTAAAAACTTATCGGATTATAATTCTAAAAATATTTTAGTTTTTGGTTTGGGTAAAATGGGTAAGCATACTTGCAAAAACTTAGCTGAATACACTCAAAATAAAACAGTTTGTTTAATTAATAGAACTGAAGAAAAAACAACAGAATTTGTAAAGGAACATGCTTCTATTAGAAAATCTGTAATTGAAAACTTATCAGAAGAAATTAAAAAAGCAGATGTTTTAATTGTTTCCACAGGTGCAGACAAGCCGACAATTACAAAGGAGCTTATTGGTAGTAATAAAGAATTGATGATTTTAGATTTATCAATGCCAGAGAATGTGGCAAAAGACGTAACCGATTTTAAAGGAGTTTCGATTGTAAATATTGATGCTCTTTCTAAAATTACAGATGAAACATTAGCGGTTCGTCTAAAAGAAGTTCCGTTTGCAGAAGCGATTATCGAAACGCATAAAGCAGAGTTTAAAGAATGGTTAAATCACCGAAGATTCACACCAGCAATTGCAGCCTTAAAGCAATCATTAGAAAATATTAAAAACGACGAAATTAGTTTTCAGAAGAAAAAAATTCCTCATTTTGATGAAAGTCAAGCAGAAATCTTAACTTCACGTTTTATTCAAAAAATCACCACACAGTTTGTGAAACATTTAAAAGATGAAGAAACATCTGTTTCACAAAGCCTTCAAGTAATTAATAAGGTTTTTCAATCTTAATCAAAATTCAATGCAGAAAATAATAAGAATTGGAACTCGCGATAGCCAATTAGCGCTTTGGCAAGCTAATAAAGTTCGAAAGGAATTAAAGGAATTAGGTTATGAATCCGTTTTAGTTCCTATTAAATCTACAGGAGATATTGTCTTAGATACCCCTTTGTATGAACTAGGGATTACAGGAATTTTTACAAAAAACTTAGATATTGCAATGTTAAATGGCAATATTGATATTGCTGTTCATTCTTTAAAAGATGTGCCCACTTCTTTACCAGAAGGAATTGTGCAAGCTGCTGTTTTAAAACGTGGAAATTATAACGATATTTTAGTATTAAAAGGTACCGAAGAATTCTTTGGAGAAAAAGAAGGATTGATTGCAACAGGTAGTTTACGAAGAAAAGCAATGTGGTTAAATCGGTATCCAACGCATAAGGTAGAAGATTTACGAGGAAATGTAAACACACGCTTAGAAAAGTTAGAAAATAGTGAAACTTGGAATGGAGCTGTATTCGCTGCCGCAGGATTAGAAAGACTTGGAATTAGACCAGAAGAAACAGTAGATCTTCCATGGATGATTTCTGCACCCGCTCAAGGTGCAATTATGATCGCTGCTTTAGAAAATGATAGCTATTCATTAGATGCTTGTGAGCAATTAAATCATCATGAAACCAAAGTTTGTGTTGGTATAGAACGTGAGTTTTTACGTTTGTTAGAAGGTGGTTGTACTTCGCCAATTGGTGCTTTAGCTTATGTTGATGCAAGAACTGAAGAAGTAAATTTTAAAGCTGTTTTATTAACAAAAGACGGTTCTAAAAAAATTAGGGTCGCAAAAACAGCAAAATTTGGAAGCCATAAGTTTTTGGCAAAAGATTGTGCAGATTATATAATCAATAGAGGAGGAAAAGAGTTGATGTTAGAAGATGAAGAAGTTGCTACAAAACTGACTTCTATCTATTCAACAAAAAAATTATCTGAACTTCAAAAAGAAACGTTATCGTCAGCTATAGGTATAGAAGATAGCGATTTTATTAAAATACGTTTTAATAGAATTCCTGCTAAAGTGATGAAAAATCAGCATGAAAATGTTGTAATTACAAGTCAGAACGGAGTAGAAGGAATTCTAAATTCTTTTACAAAGGATGAAATAAAATTTAAGAATATTTTTTGTGTTGGTAGAAGAACAAAAAAACTGATTGAAAACAGAATTGGTAAAGTCAATTATGTAGCTAAAAATGCTTTAAAACTTGCAGAATACATATCAAAAGAAACAGCAATTAAAGAAGTTTCTTATTTCTGTAGCGATGTTAGATTAGATGTTATACCAACCGTCTTAAAAGCAAATGATGTTGTTGTAAATGAATTTGAAGCCTATAAAACAATGTTGAGCCCAGTGATAATGGATGCTGATGTTTCTGGAGTTTTATTTTATAGCCCATCAGGAATTGAGAGTTATTTAGACAAAAACACGACAGATAAGGTTGCTTTTTGTATTGGAGAAACTACTGCCGTTGAAGCAAGAAAACATTTCGATAAAGTAGAAGTTGCAAATATGCCAGATGTAGAAAGTGTTTTAGAATTGGTGAATATGTATTATTCCAATCCTAACTTTTCTTAAAGGAGGTACTGAAAAATCTGTTTTTAATTTAAAGAAATTAAATCGAAATTTTGTTATTTCTGCATATGCAGGATTGATAAGCTAGTTAAAATTTTTTAGACTTATGAATAGAACTCGTAGATTAAGAAAATCAGAAGGAATCCGAAGATTAGTAAGAGAAACTAAATTATCGGTAGATGATTTTGTATACCCACTTTTTATAGAAGAAGGAGAAAACATAGAAACTGAAATCGTTTCAATGCCCGGAATCAAACGTTTTTCTTTGGATCGGATTTCTAAAGAATTAGAGGAAGTTGTTTCTTTAAACATTCCTTCAGTTTTACTGTTCGGAATTCCTTCAAATAAAGATGAAGAAGGAACAGAAACTTGGAATGATAACGGAATTATGCAACAAGCAATCCGTTTTATTAAGAAAAATTACCCAAGCTTATATGTGATTACAGATGTTTGTTTTTGTGAATATACGTCTCATGGTCATTGTGGAATTATTCACGATAATGATGTTGATAATGATGCTACTTTAGTCAATATTGCAAAGCAAGTAATTTCTCATGCAAGAGCAGGTGTAGATATGGTTGCGCCATCAGGAATGATGGATGGAACGATAGATATGGTGCGTCAATCTTTAGATAATACGGGTTTTGTAAACTTACCAATTATGGCATATTCTGTCAAATATGCATCCGCCTTTTACGGCCCTTTTAGAGATGCAGCAGATTCTGCACCCACTTTTGGAGACCGAAGAACCTATCAAAT
>JBNMNZ010000217.1:0-3895 GCA_051276605.1 Polaribacter sp.
ATATCAAAAATAGTGGCTGATTTTAAAAACCAATTTTTTAAAGTTTCTGCATTTGTTATTGTTTCTTGGGTCGTAAATGTTTTAGAAACAATTACAAATAAAGTAGTCTCTGGGTTTAATTTCTTGATGACCTCAGAAACATGATCTCCATCAATATTAGAAACAAAATGTGTCGTTAATTGATTTTTGTAAAATTGTAAAGATTCTACAATCATATCTGGCCCAAGATCAGAACCTCCAATTCCAATATTTACAATATCAGTAATTGATTTTCCTGTATATCCTTTCCATTTTCCAGATATAACTTTATTAGAAAAACTTTTAATTTTCCTTAATGCCGCTTGTATTTGTGGTTTAATGTTTTTGCCCTCTATAAAGACAGGTTCATCAGAAGTACTTCTTAGGGCCGTATGTAAAACCGCCCTTCCTTCTGTAACATTAATTTCTTCTCCTAAAAACTGACTTTCAATAGCTTCTTTTAAGCCTACTTCTTTTGCTAATTCTACTAATAAATCAATTGTTTCTTTTGTAATTCTATTTTTAGAAAAATCTACTAATAAATCATCAAATTCTACAGAAAAATCTTCTTTTCTATTTTCGTCATTCATCAAATCTTTAATGTTGATATTTTCAATATCATTAAAATGATTTGTTAATTTTTTCCAAGAATCTGTTGTTGTTGGGTTGATATTTTTTAAAGCCATTTTTTATTTTTGTGCAATTGTTTCAATAACTACTTCTGGTTTTTGAAAAGTGATTCTTTTATAATCAAGTTGATACTTTAATGGTTTTATGAATTTAAAGAAGGTTGGTTTCATTCTTTTTTTCATAGGTTTTGCTGCAGGTAATTTTTCTTTTAAAGGATCGACTTGTCTGCCATGTTTCCAAAAACGATAACAAACATGAGGACCACCTGTGTTACCCGTCATACCAACATAACCAATAACATCTCCTTGTTTCACGAATTGTCCTTTTCTAACTTTTCGTGTTTTCATATGTAAATATTGAGTAGAATATGTACCATTATGTTTAATCTTTACATAATTTCCATTACCCCCTCTTCTTGCAGATTCTGAAACTGTTCCGTTTGCTGTGGCTATAATAGGCGTATTAATTCTTGCTGCAAAATCTGTACCCTTATGAGGTTTAACTTTGTTGCCATAGTAAGCAATTTTTCTTCTTAAATTATATCTTGATGAAATTCTATACTGAAATTTTATGGGTGCTTTTAAGAATTGGCTTCGCAACATCTTACCTGCTTCATTATAATATTCATGAATATTTAAAATTGAATCTCCAAGAAAACGAAATGCATACAAGTCTTTGCCTCTATGTTTAAAAACTGCTGATTTCACTTTTCCATAACCCGCAAAAATAGTGTCATCAATAAATTTTTCTTCGTAAACAAACTTGAAAGAATCTCCTTTTCGAAGCGCATAAAAATCTAAAGTCCAAGCATAAATATCTGCAATTGTCCAAGTTAAATTTGGATTTAAACCTAAGCTATCCATCGTTACAGAAAGACTAGAATGAATAACTCCATTTATCTCTTTTTCTAAAACCTTAATTGGCTTTTGAAACCTAGCTGCAGTAATTAAAGAATCTTGAAAGTCTAAAATTGTTGCGTTTATCTTATCGTGTTTATAAATAAAAACTTGTGCTTTTTCTGTAGAGTCCTTGCTTGCTAAAATAGTATAAGGTTTGCCCGCTCTAACTCTTCTAACATCAAAAACCTCAGTAACTGAAGTTGCAATTTGATTTATCCTTGGATACTCCACGTGATGTCTATCTAGGATAGCTCCAAAACTTTCACCTGCTTTTATGGTGTCTTGAATTAATTTGTAATCATCAATTTTATATCCAAATCTAATTTCTGGTTTTAACTCTTTAATTTTAACAACTGGTTTTTTACCTTCGTTTTTACAGGAAGAAAACGCAAGAACTAGCGCTAATAAAATTACTATTTTTTTCAAGAATGTTATACTATTTGGATAGATTTCAAAAGTACAAATAAAATTGATTTATTTTGACTCTAATAATAGAAGTTAATAAAACGGTTTCGTAAATTTTTTCTAATTTTTTTGAAAGGGGTTTGCCAAACCTTTATACTCTTCCAATTCTGCTCTTAAAGAACCTACAGCTATAGAAGCCATCATTTTTATTGGAATTTTATTAGCATCATCAGTAATCCATATAGTAACACTTTCTTGTGCTTTAAAGATTCTTCCAGACTGAACTAAGGGTCTAAATATTAAAGAATTTACTTTTCCAAATTTAGTTTTTAAAACTTCTCTTCCTAAAAAACGAAGCTTAAAAGGATACACTTGAGAATCCATAAACATATCTAGTTTTATTTCATCTCCAATTTTTAAATCTTTTGTATCTGTGCTTCTTAAAAAATAGAATGAAGACATCATATCTTGCACATTTGAAAAAGCTACAGAAGTATCTGTTTGCAGTGTGAAATCCTGAATATATGCCTTTTTAGAATCGTAATTAAAAGAAGTTATTCTATGTTTTTTATACCCTCCTTCATCAATCTTTCTTTTAAAAAGATACGGTTTTATCGTTTCTTTATCAAAATACGATTCATATAAATCATCTACTTCAAAAAACCATTTTACAGGACCCGAAGTCCAACCAGAACCTTTTGTGTAAAATACTTTTTTGCCATTATATTCCTTTTCTTTAATCTCTAAAATAGCTGTTCCAGCTCTTAAAAACCCACTATAGCTCATTTTATAGCGCAACCATTCCCCACTTTTAAAAGGAACTGATTTTTCTTGGCTAGAAGTAGCCAATAAAAAAAATAGTGTAAAAAATAATAGGATGTACTTTTTCATAAAAAACCAAACTTATAAAAAAGTAATGACAAAACTCGTTCCGAAATCAAAAAAAAGTCATTTACTTATTATTTGTAAATGACTTTTTTTGATTTTGGGTTGTCGTTAACCAATAAAGTTGATTATAAATTTGAGTAGAGCGAACAATTTCTTTCAAACATCAAAGAAATATTAAGCATTCTTTTAATTTAAAATGTCCCCCAGTTTTTTAATTCATCTTCACTCCATAAATAGGGGTAAAAAATTCTTCGTTGATATTTTGGATGCATGTATTTACGCCAGCTACTTCCTCCTGTTGCTTCTAAATCTTTATCTTTTCCTCCTAAATATTTACCTGCGGCATTGTAATGAGCCATCACCCACTTTACATTCACAGTATAATCATAATGACGCATTGCTTTTATTAATTCTTTATTTTCTTGAACGTCTTTTGGTAATTGTTTAAACTTTTTTGAAAGATTAATATCATTATAATCTTCCATGAAATCGATAAAATCACCTAAATATTTTTTCTCAAAAAGATTTAATAACGTCGATTTTTGTCCTGTTGTATAATTTTTACCTGCAGCTTGCCAATACAAATGATTGTATGCGTTTTTAAATGACGAATTTCTATCAATATCATCTCTAAAACGACCGTCTATTAAATTGATGAGTTCTGTGGATGCAAATTCAATTTTACGATATTGTGCACTTTGAAATCCGCTTGCGGGCGTTAATGTATTTCTAAATTTAAGATATTGCTCTTTTTCCATTCCATCTGCCATTACATTAAAAGAACTGCATAGCATATCAAAATAGTTGCTAATTCTGTTTAAGTGCATCGAAAATTTATCTACAGAAACTTCAATTGTTTTTGCAACCTGATCAATTTCCCACAAAATCATTTTAAATAACAACTCATTTACCTGATGATACATGATAAAAACCATTTCATCTGGCTGCGTAGTTCTTGGAATTTGAAGTCCCAGGAGCGCATCTGTTTGAATATAATCCCAATACGTAATTGGCGTACTCCAAAGTAAACCCTCTAACATAGAATCTACGGGCAC
>JBNMNZ010000218.1:0-3881 GCA_051276605.1 Polaribacter sp.
CAATAATTACAATACCCACTAAAATGGCCATTACCAATCCAAACAACCATCCTTTACCGTGTAAAATAGAAACGCCACCAACTGGCGTAGTAATATTTTCTACCAATTGAAATGCTTGATTCACTTGAAACATGTTTCCACCCCCAAAAGAACCTCCAATTACAAAAACAGCAAATAATGCTGCTAATATTTTTCCTAATGTTTTATTTTTTAAACCTTTTGTAAGATAATACATTGGACCTCCAAAAACAGTCCCGTCTGCCTCAATATCTCTATATTTTACTCCTAAAGTACATTCTACGAATTTCGATGCCATTCCTAAGAAACCTGCAACAATCATCCAAAAAGTAGCACCTGCGCCACCAATAGATACTGCAATTGCAACCCCTGCAATATTACCCAAACCTACGGTTGCTGATAAAGCTGCTGTTAATGCCTGAAAATGTGTAACTTCCCCTTCGTGCCCCTCTATCCTTATGGTATCCGGATTATCTTCTTCATCAGTAAATGTCGATTTTGCTATTTCAACCTTGTGATCTACTCTATTTTCTAAATCGTCATATTTACCTCTCACAATATTTATTGAAGTAAAAAAGCCCCTAAAATTAATAAAATTGAAATAAAAGGTAAAGTACAGTGCTCCTAAAATTAATGGGAATAAAACCCAATAAATACTAACGGAATCTGAGAAAGGAATCTGATAAAAAATAATATCGACAAACCATCCTGTTGCATTTCCAAAAGCTTCATCAATCTGCTGATCTAGACCTTTTTCTTGCGCAAAAGTAAAAAAAGGGGTTGCTAAAAATAACAACGAAAGAAGTTTTTTATTCATAATTTATTTTGATTTTTTTATTTATCGTTGCGCAATATCCTAAAAAAAAATGAAAAATGAAAAGTTACTTCAAAAAAAAATCCCATTTCTTTGCCTTTTATGAGGTCAGAAACAGGATTTTAAAATTTGTTTTATTGAAAATCTATTTTTATCTTTTATGATCAATTGCTTTTAAGTAGCGTGCCAACTCCACTTTTACTTTTGGAGCTAATAGCAGCAATCCTATAATATTTGGAAATACCATTGCAAATATCATAGCATCCGAAAATTCAATTACAGAACCTAAAGTCGAAGATGCACCAATTACTACAAAAACTAAAAAAAGTGCTTTGTAGGTAATATCTGCTATTTTACCTTTTCCGAACAAGTATGTCCATCCTTGTATTCCATAATAAGACCAAGAAAGCATCGATGAAAAGGCGAATAAAATTACGGCTACTGTCAGCAAAATAGAAAAATTAGGAATTGCAGAATCAAAAGCAACAGATGTTAAATCTACACCATTAATAGGTTGGTTGGTTGCATTTAAGAGTACATTACTTTTTGAATCTAAATTACCATAGGTAAATAAATTACTTCTTAAGTTAGTAACCACAATTACTAAAGCGGTCATTGAACAAATAATTACAGTATCTACAAATGGCCCTATTGAGGCTACAATACCTTCACTGGCTGGAAATTTAGTTTTTACTGCTGCATGTGCAATAGATGCCGACCCAACACCTGCTTCGTTTGAAAAAGCAGCTCTTTGAAAACCAACAATCATTACCCCAATTAAACCCCCTACTACAGAAGTCTGTTTAAAAGCGCCATCCCAAATTTGACCCATCGCTTCTGGTATTATACTAAAATTCATTGCAAGTATAACAAGGGAAGCACCTACAAACATAATTGCCATAAATGGCACTATTTTTTCTGTAACTCTACCGATTCTTTTAATTCCACCAATAATTACCACACCAACTAATGTTGCCATTACAAGTCCAAATACAAACCCAGACTCAATATCAAAAAGCTGTTTAAATTGTGCAGCAGCTTGATTGGCTTGAAACATATTTCCACCTCCAAAAGAACCTCCAATTACAAAAACAGCGTATAAACCAGCTAAAACTTTTCCCAATCCGGCTAAATTCTTTTCTTTTAATCCTTTTTTAAGGTAGTACATTGGGCCTCCATATATTTTCCCATCTTCACCAACTTCTCTATACTTAACACCTAAAGTAGCTTCTACTAATTTTGTAGACATTCCTAAAAATCCAGCTAGAATCATCCATATGGTTGCTCCTGGACCTCCAATTGCAATTGCAACTGCAACCCCTGCAATATTACCTAAACCTACGGTTGCAGATAATGCAGCCGTTAAAGCTTGAAAATGTGTAACTTCTCCTACGACCCCTTCGGATTTAACCGTTTCAAAAATATCACCGCCTGAAGTTGAATCACCAGCCATTTCATCAACTGAACTATGATCAATCTCATCATATTTACCATTTGTAGCTCTTATAGCAACCCCTAATAAAGTGATGTTAGAAAACTTAAAATACAATGTAAAAAAGAAAGCTCCAGATAATAGTAGAATAACGACAATTGGAACATCAATACCAGCAATTGAGATTGGATAAAAAACTACTTCACTTACAGCGTCCGCAAAAGGTTTAAATTTTTCTTCTATTTGTTCATCTATTGTTAACTCTTGTGCGAAGGATAACATTGGGGCCGCAAACAAAAGCATTGAAATGAGTTTCTTATACATACGATATTAGAATTGGTTTATATTTTGTAAAACGCAAGATGATACAAATATGCTCTTTTGGCAAGTTTTGAGCGTTAAATAACCAATTTTGAGTGATAAAAGTGGTTTTATGCGAGCTTTTCTTTAAATTTCAATAAATCTTCTTTGAATGATTTTGGATAAAATTCAAGTTCTTTATTTGTTTTTGTTAAATCGAAACCTGTTTTTACAGGTCTTGATGCAGTTTGATTTAAGGTTGATGTAGAGATCGGCTTAATCAAACTTTTATCTAAATGAAAAACTGCGGCTATTTGTTGCGCAATTTCAAAAATACTTAGCAATTCATTGGATGAAATATGGTAAATACCTTTCGCTCTTTTATCCATAGAAATTTTACAAGCCAAAGCTAAATCTTCAACATGCGTAGGAGTTCTAAATTGATCATCTACAATTGTAATTTCTTTTCCTTTAGATAGCATCTCCTTTACCCAAAGAACAATATTAGACCTACTCATGTCGAACACTTTACCATAAACCAAAATAGTTCTTAAAATAGTGAAATTAATTCTTGATTGTATCAAAACCTCTTCTGACTTTAACTTAGACACACCGTAATAACTTAAAGGATTCGGTTTATCTGTTTCTTTGTAAAACCCTTTAATTCCATCAAAAATAAAATCTGTAGAAATATGAATTACATGAGCATTAATTTCTTTAGAAACTTCTGACAACCATTTAACCACAGTTACGTTTAGCAAATCACAAGCTTCCTTTTTATTTTCACAATCATCAACTTGCGTCATTGCCGCTGTGTTAATTATAAAATCTGGCTGAATTTGTTTTATGTTTTTTTTAAGTATTATTTCATCAGTAATATCTATAGAAGTATAAGAAAAATCCTCTCTTCCACTTCTATTTCCACCTGTTGAAAAACCAAAAACTTGATATTTTTGTGTATCCTTCAGCAATAAATTTAGAAGAGATTGACCTAATAAACCATTGCTT
Organism: Polaribacter sp.; assembly: GCA_051276605.1. GTDB lineage: Bacteria > Bacteroidota > Bacteroidia > Flavobacteriales > Flavobacteriaceae > Polaribacter. The sequence goes on from JBNMNZ010000218.1 coordinate 3,573, forward strand.
CCTGTAATTATAACTTTTATCATTTTAAAACAATTCTCTCAATTTCATTATTTGCTCTGGCCTTCCTAAAACAATTAAATGAGTATCGGCAACCAGTTTAATTGAAGCATCCGGATTTATTACATAATCCTTATCTGGAGTCCTAAACCCTATAACCGTACACCCTGTTTTTTTTCGAAGATCTAAATCTAAAATTGTTTTATTTAAATACATTTTAGGTAATTCATTTACAGCTATTTCTTCTAGATTAGCAGTAGTTTCACCTTCAATGGTTAACCTATCTACAAACTCAATAACATCAGGAGTTAC
>JBNMNZ010000219.1:0-3863 GCA_051276605.1 Polaribacter sp.
TTGAAGAATAATTGATTTGGGGAAGCAGTGACCTTTGAACATCTTTTTGGAGTAAATATATAAGATTTTTGCTTTGCTTACCTTAGATGCGACAGAACCTAAACCTTAACATGTCATTAAAAACTTACATATTCATAATTGCGTTTAATTATAAATAGCAAATGTTAATTTGTTGTACCTATGTTGTACCCAATAAAAAAACCTCAACAATTAATTGTTGAGGTCTTCCTTTTGTACAGGCGGAGAGACTCGAACTCTCACACCTCGCGGCACTAGATCCTAAGTCTAGCGTGTCTACCAATTCCACCACGCCTGCAACTTTCCAATTAAATTGGGGTGCAAATATAAACAATAGTTCCAAACTTCAAAGTAGTTCATTATTATTTTTCTATTTTTGAGACAGAAAAAAAAACATATCAAATGAACACCATTAAATCTTATATAAAAGACAACCAAGAAAGATTTTTAAATGAACTAATCGAGTTACTTAAAATTCCTTCTGTAAGTGCAGATTCCGCTTATAAAAAGGATGTTTTATTGACTGCAGATTTTGTTTTAGAGAGTCTAAAAAAGGCAGGTTGTGACAACGTGGAGATCTGCGAAACTCCTGGGTACCCTATTATTTATGGTGAAAAAATTATCGATAAAAACTTACCAACCATTTTAGTATATGGTCATTATGATGTGCAGCCTGCAGATCCTATTGAATTATGGACTTCTCCTCCTTTTGACCCTGTGATTAAAAAAACCGAAATTCATCCTGAAGGAGCAATTTTTGCACGCGGAGCTTGTGATGATAAAGGCCAAATGTATATGCATGTAAAAGCAATGGAGTACATGACAGCAACAGGAAATTTACCTTGTAATGTTAAATTTATGATTGAAGGTGAAGAAGAAGTTGGTTCAGAAAGTTTAGCTTGGTTTGTCCCTAGAAATAAAGAAAAATTAGCCAATGATGTTATTTTAATTTCTGATACAGGAATGATTGCGAATGATATTCCTTCAATTACAACAGGTTTACGTGGTTTAAGTTATGTCGAAGTAGAAGTAACAGGACCAAATAGAGATTTACATTCTGGTTTATATGGAGGTGCCGTTGCAAATCCAATCAATATTTTAACAAAAATGATTGCTTCTTTAACTGATGAAAACAATCATATTACCATCCCAGGTTTTTATGATAATGTTGAAGAATTATCAACCGAAGAAAGAGCCGAAATGGCGAAAGCCCCTTTTTCTTTAGAAAATTATAAAAAAGCATTAGACATTGAAGAAGTTTATGGTGAAAAAGGATATTCCACAAACGAACGAAACGCCATTAGACCAACTTTAGACGTAAACGGAATTTGGGGAGGTTACACTGGTGAAGGTGCAAAAACAGTAATTGCTTCTAAAGCCTATGCAAAAATATCGATGCGTTTGGTACCAAATCAAGATTGGAAAGAAATTACTGAATTATTTAAGAATCACTTTGAGAGTATCGCTCCAAACGCTGTAAAAGTAGTTGTAAAACCTCATCATGGCGGACAAGGTTATGTAACACCAACAGATAATATTGCATACCAAGCAGCTAGTAAAGCTTATGAAACTAGTTTTGGTAAAACCCCGATTCCGCAAAGAAGTGGAGGAAGTATCCCGATTGTTTCTTTGTTTGAACAAGAGTTAAAGAGTAAAACAATATTAATGGGTTTTGGTTTAGATTCAGATGCAATTCATTCTCCAAATGAACATTTTGGAGTTTGGAATTATCTAAAAGGGATTGAAACCATTCCTTATTTTTATAAATACTTTACAGAGTTATCAAAATAAAACACATAAAAGTATAGAGTAAAAAAAGCATTTAATCCTAATACTTACTGAATTAAAATAAATATTTATACATTTGTAAAGGGATAAATATATAAACATGAAAAAAATATTTTTAGGGGCGCTTTTATTTTGCTTCACAATTCAAGTAAATGGTCAAGAATATAACAAATGGTCTATAGATATAGGTGGTGGAGCACATGAAATCATAAATCCGCTTTCACCAGGTTATGAAACGGGTCCATTAAGTTTAGGACAAGCAAGCCTTGGAATAAGATATATGTTTAATGAAAAATTTGGTTTGCGTTTAGATGTAGGTTATAGCGAATTTAAAGAAGGTAAAAACAGTTTGCCATTTACATCTAGTTCATATAGAGCAAATATACAAGGTGTCTTAAATGCTGGAAGCCTTTTAAAATTTAGTAGTTGGACAAAAAAATTCAACCTTTTGTTTCATGGTGGTATGGGTTTATCTAATTTAAGAACAACAACCCCTATAGACAATGGAAATGGTGAGCAAATCATAAATTTCATGTTTGGTTTTACACCTCAATTTAAATTATCAAATCGTGTTTCTTTATTTTTAGATGCGTCTGCAATATTACATGACAAGCAAAATTTTACTTTTGATGGGGCTCCAATTACAAGTGACAGAAGAATCGGTGCTAACATTTTTAACACCTCAATAGGATTAAATATTTCTTTAGGAAAACATAAAGTAAATGCAGATTTTCTTCAAAACGAAGAGGTGTTTGTTAAAGATGAGTTAAAGGAAATTCACAAACGCTTAGATTTCGCAGAAAAGGAAATTGCTAATCTAATGGTTCAAAAAAAGGAGAAATCAGGCATCAATAAAGTTGCTTTAATAACAGAACTAGACAATAGGTATGCTAAAAAAGAGGACCTTGTATCTAATAGATATGCTAGCGTTGTAACTGGCTCTAATGTAGACTTCATAAGAAAATTATTAAATAGTGGTTACATAAATGTTTATTTTGATGTGAATAAAAAAGAGGTACAAGAAGGTTCTTTAAATTCTGTAAATTACTTAATTCAATTTATGAAAGATAACCGAAATGTTTCAGCCCAATTAATAGGTTTTGCAGACGAGACTGGTAAAGAAAATCAAAATCAAACTTTATCTAAAAACAGAGCAAAAGGTATATTTGATATTTTAGTTTCTGCAGGAATTAACCCAAGGAGGCTTTCTTTTGCAGGTGGTGGAGAAGATAAAAGCGTTACAAAGAAAGCAAGACAATTTGCGAGAAAAGTTACATTTAGAATTAACTAACGAATAATCATTAATTTATTTTTAATAACTATAAACAACCAACAGGTAAACGCTGTTGGTTGTTTATAGTTTATAGTAGTATCAAAATAGACTATTTTATAAAATACGCCTTTATAATATAATCTACTTTTGGAAATTTCTCTCTTAAAAATTTGTTTCCGAACTTCGTAATGGAATCTTGTTTATACCCCAATTTGTCTCCATAACCATTATAAAAATTTAACACGTTTTCTTGGCCAGCAATTACTTTTGCAACAACAGGAAACCCTGTAACACCAGAGTAAGCGAGTTTATCTAATCTTTTATTATTTTTTAAGTTGATGAAAATCTGATTTGATCGTGATTTTACGCCTCCTCTCGCAAAAGAAATTGTCATAGAATCATTTTTAGCTAATACCGGTTCATCATCAATTCCTTTACTCCAACTTTTATGTATGACACTGTCATTATGAATTCCGAATTGAGCAACAAATTTTGGAACCACTCTAAAAATAGCAACATCTGTATAATATCCGTTTTTTATCATTTGATATAATCTATCTACTCCTTCTGGAGACCAAAGTCTTCTTGAAACAATATCAAAATTACCTTTCGTCGTTTCGAACCTTGCTTTAAAAGTATTTGGTGCTTTTTCTTTTAACCATTTCTCTTTAAATTTAATAGTAGCACAAGAGCTTAATAAAAGGATACATACTAATAGAAATATTCTTTTCATCTTTATTTTTAATTCATTTTAAACAAATGTAAAAAAATTCTTTGTTAAATT
>JBNMNZ010000220.1:0-3858 GCA_051276605.1 Polaribacter sp.
ACTTCATCACTATTCCAATTTCGCCATTGATGTCCGTAAACAGGCCCTAAATCTCCACTTTCGTCTGCCCAAGAATTCCATATTTTTACTCCGTTTTCTTGTAAATACTTAATATTTGTATCGCCTTTTATAAACCAAAGTAATTCGTAAACAATCGATTTTAAGTGTAACTTTTTGGTCGTTACCATTGGAAAACCATCACTTAAATCGAAACGCATTTGATATCCAAAAACACTTTTTGTTCCGGTTCCTGTTCTATCTCCTTTTTCATTTCCGTTTTCTAAAACGTGTTTTACTAAGTCGTGATATTGTTTCATTCTAATGTGTAGTTGTTTATTCTTTTATAACCTTAAGTAAGGTGATGTAAAAATAAAAAAAGCTTCAACAATTTTTGTCAAAGCTTTTTAAAAAATATTTTAAAGTTATTAACGATTTAAATATCTAATTATATTTGGTGATTCGCTATTATCCAATAATCATTCCTGCAATTGTTGCAGACATTAAAGAAGCAATTGTACCTCCTATTAAAGCTTTCATTCCAAATTCAGATAAAACTTTACGCTGACCTGGAGCTAAAGATCCAATGCCTCCTATTTGTATTCCAATAGAAGCAAAATTTGCAAAACCACACAACATATAGGTCGCCATAATAATTGATTTATTAAACGTTAAATGGGTCGCATTTGCTACATTTTTTAATTCTGCTAATTGTATATAACCTACAAATTCACTTGCAGCTAATTTAATTCCTAATAATTGCCCCATTAGAGTCATATCCACTGTTGGTACACCAATTAACCACATTAGCGGTGCAAAAGCATACCCTAAAATAAATTCTATAGAAAGTTTATCATAAGCAGTATTCGCTGCAATTAAATCATTTAAAGAAGCTATATTACCAATTAAATCTAACCCACCATTTAACATTGCAATAACTGCCACAAAAACCAATAACATAGCTCCTACGTTTACCGCTAAACGCAAACCCTCTGTAGTCCCGTTTGCAATAGCATCTAGAATATTAGAACCTATTTTTTCTTGAGAAACGGTAACATCTGAATTCACCTCTTCAGTTTGAGGATATAATATTTTTGAAATCACAATAGCTCCTGGAGCGGCCATAACTGAAGCTGCCAAAAGATGTTTTGCAAAAACCAATTCCAACTCCTTATCTCCACCACCTAAAAAACCTATATAAGCTGCTAAAACAGCACCTGCAACAGTAGCCATTCCACCAATCATAACCAAAAGCATTTCAGACTTATTCATCTTCTCTAAATATGCTTTAATTAACAAAGGTGCCTCAGTCTGTCCTAAGAAAATATTTCCTGCAACAGACAAACTTTCCATACCCGAGATACCTAAAAACTTAGACAAAACAATTGCTAACATTTTAACCATCCACTGAATAATGCCTAAATAAAATAATAATGATGTTAATGCTGAAAAGAAAATAATTGTTGGGAGTACTTGAAAAGCAAAAATATACCCAAAAGAATCCATATCTGAAATTAAACCTGCAAACAAGAATGAACTACCCGCTTTTGTATACTCTAGAATTTCAATAAAAAGTTTTCCTACTAATTCAAATGCTTTTTGAATAAACGATACTTTTAAAACCCCTATTGCGATAACTAGCTGAAGTGATAAACCAATAGCTACTTTTTTCCAATCAATCGCTTTTTTGTTTGCACTAAATAAAAAGGCAATTAAGATTAAAGTAACCATTCCTATAACGCCTCGCAATAAAGTACTGAGAGAAAATCCTTGGCTTGGCATTATTTCAGAAACAACTGCTACTGTCTCTGTGCTTTGAGAAAAAATTGAAATCGACAATAAACAAAAAACGGCAATAAGTAATTTTTTCATAATCTGGTCGTAAATTATTTAAGAACGCTTGCTAATTTCGTCTCTTATTTTTGCAGCTATTTCATAATCTTCACTAGCAACTGCATTGTTTAATTGATTATTTAGTTCTTTTAAAGACAAGCTAGAAAAATCATTCTCATCTTTTTTAGGGGGCTCCTCTATTTCAAAAGATATTTCTGAAGATTCTTGTTTATTTTCAAGAGCCAGTTCTTCTTCAGCTTTTAAATAAATACCTGCTTTATCTAAAATATTTTCATAAGTGTAAATCGGCGCATTAAAACGAACTGCAATTGCTATGGCATCAGAAGTTCTAGTATCAATCACCTCTTCTTTACCCTCTTTTTCACAAATTAAACTAGAAAAGAAAACCCCATCTACTAATTTATGAATAATTACTTCTTTTATATTAATTTCAAACCGATCAGAGAACGTTTTAAATAAATCGTGTGTAAGTGGTCTTGGAGGTCTAATTTCTGTTTCTAAAGCAATGGCAATAGATTGCGCTTCAAAAGCTCCTATTATAATAGGTAAAGTTCTTGTTCCTTCCATTTCATTCAAAACTAATGCATATGCACCACTTTGAGTTTGACTGTAAGAAATTCCTTTAATAGTTAGTGGTATTAAACTCATATATTATTCTACAAAATGCAAAAAAGCATCTTAGATTACACCTTTTTGTGGGCACAATTTAATGAAAATAATAGCTTTAAAACTTTTATTTTATCAGTTTTTATGAAAAGAAAAAACCTACTAGTTTTTACGCTAACAGGTTTTCATTTAAAAACAGTGTTTTTAATATTTAATTTAAGCTTCCTTAAAAGCTTTTAACTTCTCAATTAATTTAGGAACTACCTCAAAAGCATCACCAACAATACCATAATCTGCAGCTTTAAAGAAAGGCGCTTCTGGATCTGTATTAATAACTACTTTTACTTTTGATGCATTAATTCCTGCTAAATGTTGAATTGCTCCAGAAATTCCGATTGCAATATATAAATTAGATGCCACTGGTTTTCCAGTTTGGCCAACATGTTCTCCATGTGGACGCCAACCTAAATCTGAAACTGGCTTAGAACAAGCAGTTGCAGCGCCTAAAACAGCAGCTAACTCCTCTATCATTCCCCAATTTTCTGGTCCTTTTAAACCCCTTCCTGCAGAAACAACTGTATCTGCATCTGCAATCGTTACCTGACCTGTAATTCTTTCTACTTTTACTGATGTTACTCCTAAATCTACGTCAGATAGAGCAGCATCAAAAGTTTCTGTTACTCCAGAGACTGGATTCTCATGAATTCCATAAGAATTTTTAGAAACCCCAATTACTTTTTTATCCGTAGAAATTATAGTGTTTGAAAATGCTTTACTTGAAAATGCTTTTCTTTTTACTGTAAAAGGATTTATTGAACTTGGCAATGCAACTACATTAGACGCATAACCTGCGTCTAAAGCAACCGCTATCATTGGTGCAACAAATAATCCATTAATACTAGAATCAAAAATCACGATTGATGAACCTTGAGCATCTACAACTTGTTTTACGACCGATGCATAAGCTTTGGCATTAAATGTTGCTAAAGAATCGTTAGAAACTGAAACTACTTTTTCTGCTCCGTAAACATATAACTCTTCGTTATTATTAGCATTTATTGTTAAAGCAATTAAATTACTTCCTAATTGTTCAGCAACCTTTTTCCCGTAAGAAACGACTTCAAAAGCACTCTTTTTGAATTTTCCTTCTGCTGAATCTGCAAAAACTAAAACTGACATATTTTTTATATTAGAAGTCATTATAATGAAAACTAACGAAGTAACCTTTTAAACAGATTGCTTCACTTTGTTCGCAATGACAGGGTTTTATTTATATTACTTTAGCTTCATTATGCAATAAGTTAATTAACTCATCGATATTATCTGCATCTACTAATTTAACAGCTCCTTTTGGTGCTGGCTTTTCAAATGATTCTATTGAAGTTGCATTTTCTATAGCAA
>JBNMNZ010000221.1:0-3858 GCA_051276605.1 Polaribacter sp.
GACTCTAATTTTATTGTTTTTTGTGCATTTAAATTACTATTTAAAAATAGTAAAGACATCAAAAAAATAAGGATTTTAAATTTCATAGTTTTCATTTTAAAATTAGGTTTTAAGAGTAGCATTTAAAATTAACTGTTGGATTTCTACACCAAGGACTCAATGGTTTTTAATTTGTGACTGTTTTTTTATATTTTATTCCAACTTTAAATATTTACAAAAACAGAAACAAGATAAAAAATTAGAAGATATTTAAAAAATCCTTAATAGGGATAGCAGTATCAAACTGCAGTAGTTTTCTTCTATTAGCCTTTTAAGTAATTAGTTTAATAATTTTAAGGTTCTTTTTGAACCAAATAGCGAATAAAAAAAGGAATTAAATATGGAACATAAAAAAAGACGTGGTAGTGGAAGTAAAATTTTAAACCAAGTCAATATTGATAATAGGCCTAAGCATATTGAGCTTAGAAAAGAAGTTGGACATTAGGAAGGTGATTTAGTCATTGGTAAAGATCCTAAAAGAGCTATCGGAACAATTGTTGAACGTAAAACAAGATTCACTTTAATCATTAAATTAAAAAATAAAAAAGCGATGGAAGTCGCACATGCATTTAGTAAAATATTAAATCCAATTTATAAAAAATAGATGACATACAAGAACGGCATTGAAATGACCAGACACGAAATAATTACTAAGAAGACTGTGATAAAAACATACTTTTCGCCCCCCTAACCTTCTTGGGAAAGAGGACCCGATGAAAACACAAATGAGCTCACAAGAAAGTATCTTCCAAAGGGAACTAACTTTATTAATATCGACCTAAAAAAACTACAAATTATTCAAGAAAATTGAACAATAGACTACGAAAATTATAGTGCATAAAACTCTAAAGGAAATTATGCAAAATGAACTGAAATTTGTAGCTTTTTGACATCAAAAAAAAAGGTTTGTTGCCTTACAACATTGAACCCAAGAATAAGTAATCAACAATAAATAAAATTATATGTCCAAATAGAAAGCTTCTATAAATTCTAAAGACTGGATTATGAATAAAAATTAATACAATTTATTTATAATAAAAGTGTGAAAACTAATTATTTACGTTTTTTTACAGCGAAATAGATATCACTGGTGTTATATTTGGATTGTCATGAATTATAAAAATTTTGAATCCAATGAAGTAACTCATTTAATTGAAAGATATTTTCGCCTATCTTTCAGTGAAAATGATCTTCCTTTTAAATCCACTATATTACCACTTGGATTAACACATTTATTTTACATTGAAACTGGAACTCAAAAAGTTATTGTTAATGGTTATGAAACATTATTAAAAGGTCTTATGATTACTGGTCAATACTTTAGATCATATAATTTTTCCACCAATACTATAACTGCTTCCATAGGAGCTAATTTACATCCAACCGCGCTTCATAAACTTCTAAATATTGATGTTTCAAAATTAAAAGACACACACATAGCTTTATTAAAAATTAATAAAATATTACATGATAAACTTTTGCCGGTTTTCGAAGACTCTAAAGATTCTAAAGAATTAGTTGATAATTTAAATACTTTTCTTTTAAACACACCGCTGCATATTAATAAAAACACTAAACAAATTGACCGCGCAATTTCCTTAATTAGAGAAAAAGATGGATTATTAAGTGTGTTAGACATCGTACATGAAATCTTGATTTCACAAAAATCATTAGAGACATATTTTAAAAAGATAGTAGGTTTAACTCCTGGAAGATATATCAGACAATTTCGTTTTTTGAATTTAATGAAAAAACACCTTTCTAAAGAAATTGAACTTAAAGATTTAATTAATAAATATAACTATTATGATTCCTCGCATTTTGCTAAAGATTTTAAATTGTTTATGAATCAAGATTTAAAATCATTTTTCAAAGAAGATTACCCATTAATAAAAGGATATCTAAAGAAATAATTTCTACGATTTTTTACACTAGTTTTAATTGTAATTAAGTTAATTTTAATAATTAATAAATATTCGGAAGAAAAATTTATAGATTTATTTGTTATGAAGTTTAAAAAGATCAAATTTAATTATTTGGTCTTTTTATTTTTTCAGAATTAAATTTAATGATGAAAATTTCATTAAATACTAATTAAGTAACAAAGAATAAATAACAAAAAAAGACAGTTTTAAAAAAGTTGATTTTCTATCAACCTTTTTTTTGTAACAGTATTTTAATAACTTGTCAAAAAATAAGCCTTATTTATGTTAGTTCGAGTAAATTTATGAAGAATAAATAAATTTGTATGATGAACAAATAAAAAAGATTGCAATGTAAAACCAGGACAGCATTGGTAACCAAAAAATAATTATTATCTCTTTTTTTAAAACTGTCACAAATCCATTTTATTTTTGTCTTTAAAGAAAAGAACATAAAAACTAAAAATGATGAATAAAATTACTCTTATAATTTGCTTACTTTTAGTATCAACATTTTCTTTTGCTCAAAAAAACATTGAGGCATCAAGCATCATGAAAGAAATAAAGGCAGGTAATTTAATTTCTTATCAAAATGCAACTATTGTTGGGATCTTAGATTTAACTTTTATGGAGGAAACAATCGTTAAAACACCAAAGAAAAATAGTTGGTTTAATTGGAGTTCAGGGAATTCGACAAACGAAATAAAAAAAATAATAGACGTAAAGATCTCTTTTATAAACTGTATTTTTAAAGATGATGTTTTAGCCTATATACCTGATGAGGATTCTGGCTATACATTCACTGCGAGCTTTGAAAATGAAGCTATTTTTAAAAACTGCACTTTCGAAAGAAAAGCAATGTTTAAATACTCACGTTTTGAAAGAGATTCAGATTTTTCTGGCTCCTCTTTTAACGATGATAGCACATTTAAGTATGCTAAATTTGATAAAAACATTAGTTTCTCAAATACAAAATTTAATGAAGTTGCTACTTTTAAATATGCTAAATTTAGCAAAAATGTAAGTTTTTCAGAATCCATTTTTGAAGATACCGCAACATTTAAATACACTAAGTTTAATGGTGGTGTTTCTTTTAAAAACACAAATTTCGAGGAGGATTTAAATATTAAATATATGAATGTTTCTGGTGATTTTAATATTTCAAATATGAAGGTTGGCTATGATATTGATTCTAAAAACACTAAAATTAATGGTGAAAACTTCAATAAATACTTAATAAGTAGCAAAGAATAAATAATAAAAAAGGATCGTTTTAAAAAGGTTGATTTTCTATCAACCTTTTTTTTGTACCAGTATTTTAGTAACTTGTCGAAAATTAAGCCTTATTTATGTCCCATAAAATTTCTCGCATTTTTGATTTTGCTTATCATCAATTAGAAAACTCCCCACAAGAAAAGTGTTTCAATTATAAAGAAAAAAATAGTTGGAAAAGTATTTCTTCACAACAATTTATAACTGATGCAAATAAAGTAAGTAGTTCTTTATTAGCATTAGGCATAAAACCAAATGATAAAATTGCAGTAATTACAACTAATAACAATCCTAATTGGCATATTTTAGACATTGGTATTCTACAAATTGGGGCACAAAATGTACCTTTATATGCAACCTTATCAGAAAAAGATTATGGCTATATTTTAAATCATTCTGATGCAAAATATTGTTTTGTTTCTGATGATGATTTGTATGAAAAAGTAAAAGCTGTAGAAAATAAAACACAATTACAAAAAGTTTTTTCTTTAAAAGATATTACAGCTGATTATGGTTGGAATTCATTCTTAAAAATTGGAGAAAAAGAAAATCACCAATCAAAAATAGATGCTTTAAAAAAAGCCGTAAAACCTGAGGATTTAGCAACAATTATTTACACTTCTGG
>JBNMNZ010000222.1:0-3854 GCA_051276605.1 Polaribacter sp.
TCAGAAGAGTGGTTAGGCTATCAATCACCAAAAACGAAAATTTTTAAAAGTGGATTGTGGCAAGTAAATAATTTGAGTGGAGATAAATTTTCTGATAATGAATATAATGAATTAAAAAGAATAATCTGAAAAAAGCCTGTTGCCAACAAAGTACTGTGCTTAAAAACAAGTAAAAACTCATTAATTTTTCACTCGCGTATTTATATATGCTACCTCAAATTTTCATCGAGTCTAGATCGATTTAACTTTATATCTAAAAAAAAAATGAATGTTTGTAGCATCAACATCTGACATCATTTTAAGATATCAAGATCGTATATAAAGCGGCTTTGTATCTGGTAAAAAAAATGCAGGATTAACCCAAAAATTGACTTAATTCCTGTTTGTCCAAATTGTCATTCTATGCTGCATAAAAGGAAACCTGCATATTCAATAGCAGAATTAAAGAAAATTATAAATTAAAAAACAAAATCATGAATCGAGAAATTTTACTAATATTATCAGTAATATCAGTAGTTTTATTTTTATTTTTAATCTGTAGAGAAATAGTTTGTTGGTACTATAAAATTAATGAACGGAATGAAATCTTGCGAGAACAGAATGAAATTTTGAAAAACATTTATAAAGAAATGAAAAATAAATAAGTGGAAAGTAATTAAATACTATTGCCAACAAAGTACTGTGCTAAAAAACAAGTAAAAACTCATTAATTTTTCACTAGCGTATTTTTATATGCTACCTCAAATTTTCATCGAGTCTAGATCGATTTAACTTTACATCTGAAAAAAAAATGAATGTTTGTAGTATCAACATCTAACATCATTTTAAGACATTAAGATCATATATAAAGCGGCTTTGTATCTGTTAAAAAAAATGCATACTGTTTTTAATTCGCTAAAGAGTAAGGTTTAACCTTACAGTTTTTTAAACTTTTTTAAGTATTTTTGTTTTCAGAATTATTCTTTCTGGCCCTATTTAGACCCTATAGAAAGTATTCGATGGCAAATAGATGTTGATAAATAATATATACAATATAACAGCAATGTGTTTATACAATTGTTAGGCGATATAACAGAATTATTCAGTAATACATGACAAAATTAGATAAATTCAATATTCATTTTGATAGCAGCTTAAAAAGTTTTTGCCCTGAAGTTGATTTTAAAATAATTGATGGTAGAGAAGTTTTAAGTATTGCAAATGATTTTTCCGATACAAATTGGCAATTTCAAAAATTTCAAAAATTTATTTTTAATAACATTGCTCAAACTGCTTTATCAAAAAAAGAAAGAGATAATATTATTAATGATAGTTATGGAACCTTAATTGAAGCCGCTAAAAAACTTAGACTTCTTGATAGAAAAAATATCACAACTGATACTGAAGGTAGTGAATTAGCTGAAATTTTATTATATGGTATTATGCACCATCATTATAAAGCACTACCCGTAGTTCCTAAGATATTCAATAAACAAAATTCCAATGACAATGCAAAAGGTGCAGATAGTGTTCATATAGTTTTAGAAAAAGAAAATGAATTTTCTATTTGGTACGGCGAATCTAAATTTTATAATAGTATTGAAGACGCTAGATTATATGATATTGTAAATTCCGTTTTAAATATATTCTCCAACTCTGCTTTTAATACAGAAAATAGAATTCTAAGTAATAGTAATGACTTAAAAGAATATTTAAAAGATAACGAAGACTTATTTAACAAAATTATTGATATTCTTGATACAGACACGCCTATCGATTATATTAAAGCGAGATTAAACATTCCAATTCTATTATTGCACGAGTGCGAGATAACAAAACAACAAAAAGAAAATTCTGATGAGTACATTGAACAAATTCTTAGCTATCAAAAAGAACGAGTTCAATCTTTCTATCAAAAATTATATAATAAGGCCATTAAAAGTAATAGTAAGGTTAAACCTATAATAAACTTCGACAAAATAAAATTTCATTTTATCTTTTTTCCTGTACCTAATAAAGAGAAGATAATTTCAAGTTTTCTAAATAGAGCAGAATCTTTAAGAGATGAATTATGATTGAATATTTTGATAGGTGTAAAGAACTTTTCGGTTTTATCAAAACTAACGATTACCCAAAAGCTCGTAATGGCGTGATTCATTTACTACATGATTTAAAGGAAAACAATATTCCTTATGATGAATTGGTTAATCATTTAATTAGAGAAGTAGGACTATATCAATATATAGATGAAACATCCAGTAATTGGAGTGACAGATTTGCAAAAGAGTCTTTTAAGGTCAATACAGGTAATGAATTTCAAACTATTCATTTTGAACAATCCTCTATTTTAAAACACCTTTTAAATGGTGATAATATTGCTTTAAGTGCACCCACTAGTTTTGGCAAGAGTTTTATAATAGATGCTTTTATAGCAAATAAAAAACCAAATAATGTAGTAATTATTGTTCCTACAATTTCCCTTACAGATGAGACAAGAAAGAGAATAAATAAAAAATTTGGGAATGAATATAAAATAATTACAACTCCCAATATAAAACTATCAGATAAAAATATTTTTATTTTCCCACAGGAAAGAGCTATTAACTACAGTAATATTATTGAAGAAATTGATTTATTAATTATTGATGAGTTTTATAAAATAAGCAAAGCTAATGATAAAGAGAGAGCTGTTAAATTGCAAGAAGCTCTTATAAAACTTGATAGAAAATCAAAACAAAAATACTTTTTAGCTCCCAACATAAAATCCATTAAAGACAACCCTTTTACAGATGGTATGATTCCAATTGTAAAGTTAGACTTTAATACTGTTGTACTCGAGCATCATAAATTATATAAAAAAATAAATAAAGATGAAGAACTAAAAAAGGAATTTCTTTTAAAAATCTGTAGCAATGATAAAAATTTAATTTATGCTGCACTATATAAAGAAATCCATAAACTTCGACAATTATTTATTAGTGAATTTGATGATGTAAAGAATGAAAAACTTATAGAATTTTCAAATTGGTTAAAAGCTAATTATGATCCAGATTGGGATTTAGCTGATTTAATTTTAAAAGGAGTTGGAATACATAATGGTCGATTACATAGATCTATTACACAATATCAGGTGCTCTTATTTGATGACGAAAATAGTGGGTTGAATAGTCTTATTTCAACATCTTCTCTTATAGAAGGAGTAAACACATCTGCAAAGAATGTTATTATATGGTCTATAAAAAGTGGTCAAGCTAATAGTAATTTAACTTCATTATCCTATAAAAATATTAAAGGTAGAGCTGGACGAATGTTTAAACATTTTGTTGGTAATGTATATGAATTAGTAGAGCCAAAGCTTAAAAACATGGATGATATACAATTATCAATCGAAATTGACAATTCTCTTATTGGAGGAATCACGAATGAAAATTTTCTTTCTCAAATAAGCTCCGAAAAACAAACAATAGCAAACGACCAAATAGATAAAATAGAATCTATTTTAGGTATTGGAGTTTACAGGAAACTACGAGAAGAAAATTTATTGAATTCGAATGATGAAGAATTAATATATAAAATTTGCTCAGAATTAAAAGGGAATTATTCAGATTGGAAAAGATTAAAATTGTTAAACATTGAAGACCCTGAAAAATGGAAGGGGGTTCTTGGAAAATTAAGTTATTTGAACTCAAAAAGCTTGCGCTGGAATAACAAAGAAAATAATGTTCAATTCAATCAAGCAATAAAATTCATACAAGTTATTTCAAAAAATTGGACAACATCTCTTCCCAATTTAATGTTAGAGCTTAAAAGTGAAAATCTATCTATTGACGATTTTTTTACTTTAGAAAAGAAAATCTGCCATAATTTTTCAGGAT
>JBNMNZ010000223.1:0-3838 GCA_051276605.1 Polaribacter sp.
TATGAAAAAGGAGCTATTGTTTCTAGAATTTCTCCAAGTTTTTTACGCTTTGGGAATTATGAAATTTTTACAGCTAGAAAAGATGTGAAAAATTTAAAAAACCTAGTTGATTATACGATCAAAAATCATTTTTCAAATATAGGAGAACCTTCAAAAGAGAGTTATATCCAGTTTTTTAAGGAAGTTTCAGAACGTACCTTAAAAATGATAATTGACTGGCAAAGAGTTGGTTTCGTGCACGGAGTAATGAATACTGACAACATGTCTATCTTAGGTTTAACCATCGATTTCGGACCTTATGGTTGGCTAGAAGGTTTTGATTTTGGATGGACTCCAAATACAACAGATCGACAACATAAAAGATACAGATATGGTAATCAGTCAAATATGGGTTTATGGAACTTATATCAATTGGCAAATGCAATATATCCAATAATTGAAGAAGTTGAACCATTAGAGGCCATTTTAGATCAATATAAAAATGATTTCGAACGGCAATCATTTGCGATGATGAAATCGAAGTTAGGTTTATTTACTTCGGATGAAAATGATATTATTTTGATTCAGAATTTAGAAGACACTTTGCAATTAACAGAAACAGATATGACTATTTTCTTTAGAAGTTTAAGTAATTTTTCTAATGAAAAATCAGGTTTTTATTTGATAGAAAAAGCTTTTTACGAATTAGAAGATTTTTCGGATACAATAAAAATGAAATGGATTAACTGGTTTGAAAAATATTCAGAAAGACTTCAAAAAGAAACAACTTCATCCGAAGAGAGAAAAGAAAAAATGGATGCTGTAAACCCTAAATATGTGTTACGGAATTATATGTCTCAATTAGCAATTGATGCCGCAGATAAAGGTGACTATTCTTTAATTAATGAATTATTTCAACTCTTAAAAAAACCATATGATGAACAACCAAAAAATGAAAAATGGTTTTCAAAAAGACCAGAATGGGCTCGAAATAAAGTAGGTTGTTCTATGTTATCATGTAGTTCATAAAACCAAATATATAACATGAAAATAGGATTAGGAACTGCAGCTTTAGGAAGGCCTCAATATATAAATGTTCGTCAGAATAACAATATAAAAGATGATTTGGAGACCTTCAGAAAACATAGTTTTCAGGTATTAGAAGATGCTTATAATTTAGGAATTCGTTATTTTGATACAGCTCCAGGGTATGGTTTGGCCGAAGGATTAGTATTAGAATGGCTGAAAACTAAGAATGATAAGACGATTGAAATTGCTACAAAATGGGGCTATACATACACCGCAAATTTTGATGCAAATGCAACTGTTCATGAAGTGAAAGAACATCGTTTATCTAAGTTAAATGAACAATGGAATTTTTCTAAACTACTACTCCCCTATTTAAAAGTATATCAAATTCATTCTGCAACTTTAGAAACGGGTGTTTTAGAGAATAAAGAAGTTTTAGAACAATTGGCTTTTTTAAAGAAAGAACACAATTTAAAAATAGGTTTAACGACAACAGGCACAAACCAGGTTGAAGTACTAAAAAAAGCATTAAATATTTTGGTTGACGGAGAACAACTCTTTGATCTATTTCAAGTAACGTATAATTTTTTAGATCAAAGTTTACATGATATTTTGGATAAATTAACGCATCAAAAAAAATCGATTGTTATTAAAGAAGCTTTGGCAAATGGTCGCGTTTTTAGAAATCCGAGATATCCTCTTTATGAGGAAATGTATTCAGTTTTAGATAATTTATCAAAAAAACACAACATCGGTATAGATGCCATTTCTCTTAAATATTGTGAACAAACAATTCCCGATAGCATTGTTTTAAGTGGTGCAAGCAATACTAAACAATTGAAAGAAAATTTAAAAATGAATTCATTTTCTCTTTCCATTGATGATATAGAAATATTGAATTCTTTTAAAACTGATCCAAAATTTTATTGGGAAGAAAGAAAAAAATTACAATGGAATTAACCAAAATTGCTTTTGGTGGTGGTTGTCATTGGTGCACAGAAGCCATTTTTCAAACTTTAGATGGAGTTACTGAGGTGGAACAAGGTTGGGTTTCATCAACTAAAGAAAATAGTGCTTTTTCTGAAGCTGTAATTATTCATTTTAATGTCAAGGATATTAATTTGGAAACGTTGATTGAAATTCATTTACGAACTCATAAGAGCACTAAAAATCATTCTATGAGAACTAAATATCGTTCGGCTGTTTATTATTTTTCTCAGCATGAAAAAGAAAAAAGTCAAAAAATCATTAAAGAATTACAATTCAATTTTGAAGATAAAATCATCACACAAATATTAGAGTTTAAAAAATTTAAACCTTCAATAAAAGAATTTCAGAACTACTATCAATCAAATCCTGATAAACCTTTCTGTGAAAATTATATCAATCCAAAATTACAGTTTTTATTACAAAACTTCTCAAATCACATTCGTAATAGTAAAGTACGTCATCTTATCTCGACTATCTAAAAAATCAAAATAATGAATACTGTTAGATTAGAAATTGAAAATAAAAAGGGTTTAAAACTTCAAGCATATTTAGAATTACCTGCAAACCAAAAACCTAATCATTTTGCAATTTTTGCACACTGTTTTTCTTGTAATAGTAATTTTAATGCTGTAAAAAATATCAGTCGCTCTTTATCTAATAATGGTTTTGGTGTTTTACGTTTTGATTTTACAGGCCTAGGAAAAAGTGAAGGAAAGTTTGCTGAAAGTCATTTTTCTGCCAACGTGGAAGATTTACTAGCTGTTAGTAATTTTCTAGAGAAAAATTACAAAGCACCTTCTTTATTAATTGGTCATTCACTTGGTGGAGCGGCTATTATTGTTGCAGCATCTAAACTAGAAAGCGTAAAAGCAGTGGCAACTATTGGTGCTCCGTCAACTGTAAGTCACGTAACTCATTTATTTTCTCACGCGATAGATGATATTCCTGAAAAGGGAGAAGTGGAAGTGCAAATTGGAGGTAGGCCTTTTAAAATAAATAAAGATTTTGTTGCTGATTTTGGCAAAACAGATTTACCCAAAATTATTAAAGAATTGCGAAAACCAATTTTAGTAATGCATGCTCCTTTTGATAAAATTGTTGGGATCGAAAATGCACATCAAATTTATCATAGTGCAATTCATCCAAAGAGTTTTGTGAGTTTAGATGATGCAGATCATTTACTCTCAAAATCTTCAGACAGCATCTATGTTGGCAATATGATTGGAACTTGGGTAGCACGTTATTTTGAACCTAAAGAAAACCAAATGATTTCTTCGGATGGAGAACAATTAGTAGCACATTTAAATCTATTAGAAGATAATTTCACAACTTCAATTCAAACTAAAAAGCATTCTTTTATAGCTGATGAACCTACAAGTATTGGCGGTGATGATTTTGGACCTTCTCCGTATGACCTTTTAAGTGCAGGTTTGGCAGCTTGTACGGTTATGACACTAAAATTATATGCAGCACGTAAAAAATGGGATTTACAGGAAGTCTTTGTCTATATTACATATTCTAAAAAACACCGCGACGATTTAGAGTTTGATTTAGATAAACCTGTACGTTTTGACCATTTAAATAAAAAAATAAAGTTTGTTGGAAATTTAGATAAAAAACAAACACAACGCCTAAAAGAAATTGCTTCAAAATGTCCTGTTCATAAAACATTACAAAATGAAGTTGTTATTGACACCGAAATCATACAATCATGAGCATTATAGAAAACATTAAAAATTATTTTACCGCCAAAGCTGCGGGAGATACATCCGAAAAAGCACCTGTTGGAATTTGTCCGAATTGTTGGGGAAAACAAGAATGGGAAGGTGACTTTTACAAA
>JBNMNZ010000224.1:0-3835 GCA_051276605.1 Polaribacter sp.
TACGTTTTTTTCTAATTGATACACCTCTAGTTTTCCTGCGGTTTCAATTGCTTTACTGATATCATCTAAAGGTTTTCCAATTCTAGAAACTCCTTTACCAATTAATCTTGCTGTTGGCGTATCTTTACTTTTACAAAGCGCATTTGCAGACGCTAACTTGCCATTAGAAATATAGTCTTTAATTTGATTCATAAAATTTTCATCAATTTTTGATGCAGTTTTTATCGCAAAAAAGCGTTCGAAATAAATATATAAAGCCACTGCTAGTAATACAAAAAGGATGGCAATTATAATTTGCCCGCCTAAACCACCATCCATAATTAACTTATAGATAGATAGTGTTTTTTCTTCTGAAATAGCGTCTTCTATCAACGCGGTATTATCTTGAAAAAATGATATCATTCAATTCTCTTTTTTAAGTTCTATTTAAATAACGATTATTCTTTTTTAAAATTGTTTCAAAATAAAAGAATAGCGCTTTCTTTTTATCATAAAAAAATGCCATTCTGTACTTTTACAAAATGACATTTCTTTACGTTATTATATTTTGATTATACAAACATTCTGATGACTACAAATGCTGCAGAACCCACTAGAAATCCAATTAATGCTAACCAAGATATTTTTTTTAAATACCAAAAGAAATCTATTTTTTCCATCCCCATTGCAACGACCCCTGCAGCAGAACCAATAATTAACATAGACCCTCCTGTACCAGCAGAAAACGCGATAAAATGCCACAAAGGATCATCTAACCCTTCAGAAAACATTCCTAAACTTGCAGCTACCAAAGGCACATTATCAATTACCGCAGAACCAAAGCCTAGTAAGATAACTACTAAATCTGAAACACCTGTTCCTGCTAACTCAGATCCCATTAATGGAATTCCTTGTTTTAAACTATCTGCAAAATTAAATAAGATTCCTAAAGATTCTAGAGCAGCAACTGCCATTAGGATTCCTAAGAAAAACAAAATACTTGGCAGTTCAATTTTTGATAATGACGAATGAACAGGACTGTGATGTGCACCCGAAGAATGCTCCTCTGCTTGCTCTCCTTCTACACTCGAAATAGAAAATTTAGAATTACTATAAATTTCTGCAAAAGTGGCAACAACAGCCAGAGACAACATCATACCGACATAAGGAGGCAAATGTGTTACTGTTTTAAATACGGGTACAAATAAAATGGAACCTAGTCCTAAATATAACATTATTCCACTATACTCACTTTTTGGTTTTTCAACTTCATTTTCATCAAACTCAATATCACCTTTAAATGCTGGCAAAAATGTTGCTAAAAATGACGGAACAATCATACATAATAAAGAAGGTATAAAAAGATACTTAAACAACATTCCAGTACTTACTTTATCGCCAATCCAAAGCATTGTAGTCGTTACATCGCCAATAGGAGAAAAAGCGCCACCTGCATTTGCAGCAACAATAATTAAACCTGCAAACCAAATTCGGTCTTCTTTCGCTTTAACAATTTTCTGTAAGATTGAAATTAGTACAATTGTTGCGGTTAAATTATCTATAATAGCTGATAAAATAAAGGCCAATATCGAGAACATCCATAAAAGCTTCTTTTTACTTTTAAAGTTCACATATCCTTTAATGGTAGAAAATCCATCGAAATAATCTATGATTTCAACAATTGTCATTGCTCCTAAAAGGAACACTAAAATTTCAGCAGTTTTACCTAAATGATGTAATAATGTTTCTTCTACTAAATGTAATTTATCGTCATGCCCCATAGCTGCAAAACCATCTACTAAAGCATGTTGACTAGAATCGAACCATTGTGTAAAATTATCGACACCAAGAGCGACCAAAGCCCAACATACCGCCATCATAATTAAGGCTGGTATTAATTTGTCTAATTTTAAATTATGTTCTAAAGTAATGGCCAAATAGCCCATTACAAACACTATAATAATTACTGATTCCATATTCTATAATTTAGTTTATATCAATTGTTTCAAAGCTATTTCGAACGCGGTTGAGCATATTTTTGTTTTTGACGCACTTTTTTTAAACGTTTTCTGCAATGCTCTTTTTATGACCGTAGAAGTGTCATCAAAAATAGCTTTATCTTGCATTGGCAGAGTTACTCTTGCTTCCATTAAATAAGCAAAAACTCTAGCAATACCACAGTTCGAGATAAAATCTGGTAATAAGCTTAAATGATTATCTGTATATTCCATAATGGGTCCAAAGAAAATTTCTTTGTCTGCAAAAGGAACATTTGCTCCTGGAGATATTACTTCTAATCCTGAATCTATCATTTGCTGAACTTGCTCTCTAGAAACCAATCTTGAAGCCGCTGCAGGAACAAAAATTTCCGCAGGCAAACTCCATATTTGATCATTAATATCATCAAAAGAAATCATCTTTTCTGAAACTAATTTATTTCCATCTTTCGCTAAAAATAAAGCGGTCATTTCTTCCATAGAAAATCCTTCTTCATTCATTACACCACCTTCTCTATCTATAATCCCAACAACTTTAGCGCCTAATTGTGTTAAGTAATAAGCAGCTGCAGAACCCACATTTCCAAATCCTTGAACAATGGCTCTTTTTCCTTCAATTTTACCTCCATAAATAGTATAATAATGTCTTACAGCTTCTGCAACCCCGTAGCCGGTTAACATATCTGCAACCGTATATTTTCTTGATAAATCTGGAGAAAACTGTTTGTCTTCTATCACTTTAATTACCCCTAAACGTAATTGTCCAATTCTATTAATTTTATCTGCTTCTGATGGTTTAAAATGCCCGTTAAAAATACCTTCTTGCGGATGCCAAACACCACAATCTTCTGTAATCGGAATTACATCTTTATCGGCGTCTACATTTAAATCTCCACCTGTACCATAATAGTGTTTTAACAGCGGCGTAACTGCTTTGTACCAGCGCTCTAAAACACCTCTTTTTCTTGGATCATTAGGATCGAAGTTGATGCCAGATTTTGCGCCTCCAATTGCCGGTCCGGAAACGGTAAATTTCACTTCCATTGTTTTAGCCAAAGACAACACTTCATTCATGTCTAAGCCTTTTCTCATTCTTGTTCCACCTCCTGCTGCACCGCCTCTTAATGAGTTTATCACCGTCCAACCTTCTGCACTCGTTTCTTGATCTTTCCAGTGAAAAACAATTTCTGGCTGCTTATTTTCGTATTTTTTTAATAATTCTTTCATTATAAAACTTTTAACAAATTAACTTACTTTTTCATTTCTTCAAACAATTTTTATCTTGTATTAAATCCCCTTCTGGGGAAAAGTTAAAGTTGATTCATTTTAAAAAAAATTAGAAATATTATTTAGTTGATACTGCACAAACTTACAGTAAAAAAATGATTGCTCAAGTTTTATTGACTCTCTAAAGGTAAAAAAATCCTACCAGAGGAATGATCTTGTTTAGCCCCGGTAACACTTCCCAAGCAATTCACTTGATTATCAAGCCTTAACAAACCTAAAAAAGCAAAAATTAACGCTTCCTTAAAATCTATCAATTCTTTTTTTGGTAATAAAATCTTACTATTTGAATTCTGTTGTATTCGATTGATTAAAAATGAATTAAAAGCACCTCCACCTGTAACTAAAACAGAATTATTTTCTTTTATTATTTTAGAAATTTGAACGGCAACATGCTCCACAAAAGTTCTTAATATTGATGAAATATCAGTTTCTACCGCATCAATTAAAGGGAAAATATTTTCTTTTACCCATTCTAAACCTAAAGATTTCGGCGGATTTTGCGAATAAAAAGGCAAAGCATTCAATTGCGCTAAAAGTTGCTGATTTAATTTTCCTTTGGAGGCAATTTCTCC
>JBNMNZ010000225.1:0-3830 GCA_051276605.1 Polaribacter sp.
TTTAGTTTTGAAACAGCATCTACTGTTTGATGATGATTTAAAACTTGCTTTACACAACGAAGTTTGAAATCGTACTTGTACTTAACTTTTCTGCTCATAAAAAACCCTCAAATAGTGTCTAACTTTTGGGGGGCAGTTCAAAGTCCGTGAGGATTTTTGTGAGTAGGCGAGGAGTTAGCCATTAATTATATATGGTGTTGGCAGTAGTTATTTTATTCATTCGGAATGTTCTTGTCGAAACAATATTTTTCAACTTCAGAATCATTTTTTAAATAATTATCACAAAATCCGTCGAGTTCCTTTTCTGTTGATTCCGTGTATTTTTCATTAGCAGTTAAGAGTTTTTCAGTTTGGATAATAAACTTTTCAAAATCTGAATTTATTTTACAAAGTTTATCAATTGTCTTAAAATCTAATTCTTTGTATTTAGATGGAAATAAAATTTTGCTTTCAAATGGATTATGTTTCAATTCTATTATTCCAATTCCAAAAGATTGATTTAATCTTTCCATTTCTTCATTTAAACTATCTGCAATTTCAAATGCAACTAAATAACCATAGTTCGCCCAACTTGAATTTGAAACAGCTTGAAAGAATGTTTTTTTAAGTTCATAATCAGTGTTTATTTCTTTTTTAACCTCATATGATGTGATTTTAAAAATATCAGCTCTATTAACAGCTTTTAAAAGTGTTTGACTTGCTTTTGATTGAAGATTTAAAAAACTTATTCCAACTAAATCTGGATGAATCCATTTTTGATGATTATCCTTACTATTTTTCGATTGTTCGTGAAATATTGTTTTGGAATAAATATTATTACTTTTCAAATAAGTACTCAAAAGTAGATGTAAATCTCTTTCAGCGTATGAATTCTCTTTATTTAGTCGTTTTACTGTAGGCTCTGTTTGAGTTAGAACTTCAATACCTATTTCAGGTTCATTTTGAGTTAAATAATATGAAAATGTGCCGGTTTTTCCTTTGATCCTTTTTACTCTAGAATCTCCATTTCTTATAAAATCGCCTAATAAAGCAGAAACTGTTGCGGGAGGAGTTTTTGCATCTCCAAAATCATAATAATTATTCTTTATAATATGTTTACAAACTTGATTCGAAATTGTCAAGCTTTTTATATCACTTAAACTTTGTAAAATAGCTTCTTTTATGGTCATTTTTTATCGTTTCAGTCTTATTACAGCTAACGTTTAGTATAAAAAACGTAGGGCAGGTAATAAGCACTATCGTTTCGGTTTATTGCTTTGCTAAATATAAATGTTTTGCTTTTATTTTTTCTCTTAAATGCCAAGTTTTATATTTAGCGGATTTTGCTAAAACTCACAGACCTTTCGATTTAGCACAAACTCCCTATGTTTTTTTTTACATTGTTCAAAAAGTAATCCTTTTTCTGTTCTAACAAACATATATTTAGAATCACTACTAATATTTTCAACTTTTTGAAGTATTTCTTTAATTTCCATTTTTTTATTTTTTATTTTCCTTTAGCTGCCTTACAACGGTTAAAATAAAGACAGTGCTATGCACATGTCTTTATGCGAATGTAGATTTTTAGATTTCATTATTGACTTTCGTAACGGAGCAGGAGTAAGCATTGGTTTTATTTAATGTTGGCTGCAGTTTATTTCTTTTCAAAAAAATAATTCTGAATAATTTGAGCTCTTCCTTTTGAATCTGTTTTTTTTAGTTGTTCCATTATTTCATTTGGTATGGCGGGGCTTGTGTCGCTAAAAAAACGACCAAATTCTTTATAAAGTTGTTTAATCCATTTTTCAGAATCAGGTTCTTTTAGAAATTCAAAAAGCTTTGTGCTTAAAACTGATTTTTGAAAATGAAATGTTCCATTTCGAAAACGTCTCAAATTGTCGAGATTTGAAGACTCTAGGAGTTTGTTAATTTTTTCATCTTCAATTTTTAGATCTTTCCATCCCTCTGCTACTACATAAAGCGCTGAATAAAAATATGTCATATAAATCCCAACTGGTGAACTTAAAATGAGATAAGTTGAGGAAGGGTGATTATTTAGGCCTTTGACAAATTCTCCAGGATTTTCCTTATTTAAATTTTCTTTCATTAGTACAGCATACAAGTAGTATCTGTACAATGATGTTTCTTGGTTCATAGGTTATTTTTGCTTGCAGGTAACGTTGTTGTGTAAAGAAAGTTGCGTGGTTTAAGCAATAAAGTTAGTAAATAAAACACGAACCAAGAAAATCCTAGAGGATTTTCGCAAGTAGGCTTTTACCAGCAATTTTTTTTACACGGTATTGGCTTTAGTTTATAAATTTGTGTCTGCAAAATCTACATATTTTCGCTTTTTCTTTCACCATTTCAGCACATTCTGGACATTCTTTTTCTTCTAAATTTTCATTTTTTTTCTCAACAATTTCGTTGTCTTCTTTTTTCAATTCATAAGTTACAGATAATGTTCCGTCTGGTTTCACAATTAACATATAAATGAATACTAAAATCCCGATTAAAATAATACAAAGTAAAAGTGCTAAAATAAAAGACCCACATCCGTAAGAACCTGGACTCCAATTCTGACTTGTTGGGTAATACCCTTTTTCAGCCATTTTTACAGAATCTCTTTTGAAATTCCTTGTTGCGTCTGATTGTGTTCCTTTGTAGTTTCTTACAATTACTTTCTGTAGTTTCTTTTCCATTTTCACAATTTTCACAATTTTTTTGTTTGGTAATAGGCAATTTTCACAAATTCCATTAACAAGATTATAAAATGCTCTAGATTTATTACACTTTTTACATTTCGGCACAGTTTATAATCGATTTTAGTTTATTCTTGGGGTTTCGTGTGTAATTAGAGCCAATAGCTGTATATACGCATTGTTGATATATCGTATATATGTTATATGCTAAAACATCACTATATGGTATTATATAGGTTGTTTAAAATCTTTTAATTATAAATGAATTGAAGATTTTAGCAATTTTTTACGCTAATCTAGGGAATAGTTATTTAGGAAATGTTCTTTTTTATCATAATAAAATCAAAAAAATTGCATTTGAATTAAATGATACAAATATCTTGAAGGCTTTTGTCATAATTTTAGTAGGTGAAGTTGGTGTAAACAACTACATAGATTAAAATTTGTATTTGAAAAAATATCAAGTGTATTTTTATTCAGCAGTTGTAGTAACTGCTTTTTTAACAAACAAATCTGTACTATAATGTGCTGCGTACTGTTACTTTGCTTTTAGTTAAAGCGAGGTTTAAACTTCTACATTTTCTTGTTTTTTTCTTTACAAATGTTTCTTTAAAATGTAATGAAGCTCTTCAGGGTTCACAAGTACCTATTTATAAAATAGGGAAGGGGCTCGTACATACGCTTTTTACGAAACGACGATAGGAGCGCAATGGAATGTGTATGTAATGATAAATATGTTAACGCTTTCTATAGTCTTTTAATTGCTTATTTACACCAGTAGTATTAATTCTAAAATTTACCATCTGCATAC
Organism: Polaribacter sp.; assembly: GCA_051276605.1. GTDB lineage: Bacteria > Bacteroidota > Bacteroidia > Flavobacteriales > Flavobacteriaceae > Polaribacter. The sequence goes on from JBNMNZ010000225.1 coordinate 3,490, forward strand.
TTGCTGAATAATTAGAAGCTATCTCCTCCTTATATATTTCCCTTTAATAGACCATATCAAATATGGTTGTGATAATTGAAGACAACCCCCTAGATATGCTGCTTCAGCTTCTTGAAATTTATCAAAATACCTCATATAGCCAGGTAAAATATGTCCATCAGGTATTATAATTTCATGTTTACATATTATGTGAGCTAATTCATGCATCATATTGCTTTGTTGTCTCGCTTGACTAGCATTTACATGATAAATAATTATTTTACGCTTTTTCTTATCTGTCATTGTAAGAGCCGACCATCCTGAACTTTTGTTTGTTCGGTTTTTCTTAATGCAAGCTAACG
>JBNMNZ010000226.1:0-3802 GCA_051276605.1 Polaribacter sp.
GCAACCAGCACAAATTGAAGAAGCTAAATTAAGTATCGTTCCTTTTGCTGACCTTGCATACAAAAAAGGTAAACTAGATAGAATTGAGCCAATTGATGGTGTAAACTATTTTGTCATTACATTCAATGAAAGTGAAATTTTCTACGATATGAAATCTGGCTTAAAATTAAAAGAAATAAAAACGGTAAAAACCCCTGATGGTAAAGAAGTAAAAGTACCTACAACTTTTAGTGACTATAAAGAAGTAAATGGAATTATGTTTCCGCATGCAATGGGGACTAAAATGGGTCCAATGGATTTAAACTTCGTTATCAAAGAAATTAAAATAAATGAAGGTGTCTCTGATGCTGATTTTGAATAATATTCTTTGAAAAACTAATTTCAAAAGAGTCAAAACTTATCGTTTTGGCTCTTTTTTTTGTAAAAAAATATTTCACTAAAAATCGAGACACTCCCTTATAAATTTGATCGTTTAACCGCATTTATTAAAGCTTTAAATCCTTTTTTTTATTAACTAAATATACCCCCAATAAAATAATCATTCCTGCAAAAATTTGAAGTAGACTTAATTTTTCATTGTCTAAAACCCCCCAAAATATTGCTACCAAGGGAATTAAATACGTCACAGAAGAAGCAAAAACAGGATCTGAAATATGAACTAATTTATTGTAAATAGTTTTTGCAATTCCTGTTCCTACGACTGCCAAAATCACTAAATACCCTAATGACTGCATTAAAACTTGATCGTTAAAATCAAACGTAACAAAGAAATCTGTAAAAGCTAAAACGATAATTGCAGGAACTAGTAATATCAAAAAATTACCAGTTACAATTGAAAGTGCATTTAAATCATTTAAGTGTTTTTTAATCATATTTGCATTAAATGCATACCCAACAGAAGCTATAATTATTAATAAAGCATACCAATAATTCTGATTAGGGTTTAAGGAAGCTCCTTTTAATATCAAAATTAAAGTTCCTACCAATCCAATTAAAATTCCGTATAATTGAGTTCTATTAAAAGCAAAACCAAAGACTATTGCACCAAAGATTAAAGTATTAAAAGGTGTTAAAGAATTCAAAATTGCAACAATAGAACTGTCTATTGTTGTAATTGCAAACGCAAATAAAAACCCAGGAATAAAAGTTCCTGCTAAAGAGGTGTAGACGATATATTTATAATGTTTTTTTTTGATTTTTTTTAACGAAGAAGATGCAACTGAAAGCAAAAAAAATGCTGTAAAAATCATTCTTAAAGCCCCTAATTGAATTGGTGTAACTCCCAGTAATGCTTTTTTCATTAATATAAATGAGCTCCCCCAAACCAAAGAAAGCAAGGCAAAGTACAACCACTTTTTTTGTTGATTATTCATTAATTTAATTAAATTTTAAACAAAAATCAGACATTTATTTAGATACAAGTCTAAATATTAATAAATTTGTACAATAATATAATAAAAAATTATAATAACCCTTTAAAAAGGAATTCTATAAATCTTTAAAATTTATTCTTATGAAAGTTCAAAAAATAATATTCTCATTAGCAATTGCATGCTTTGTTTTAATAGGATGTAAGACAGAAGTTAAAAAAGAAAATGTGTCTTTAGCAATTTCTGGAATGACTTGCGAAATTGGTTGCGCAAAAACGATTCAATCTAAATTATCTAAAAAAGAAGGTGTTTTAAATGCCAAAGTTATCTTTAATGATAGCATTGCTAAAATTGAGTATGATGCAAATACAACTTCTAAAAAAGACTTAATTGCTTTTGTTAGCGGAATTGCAGGAGGTGAATTATACAAAGCTTCTGAAACTTCAAACAACCTTGATATTTTTGAAAAAAATCACCTTTGTTCTGATACCTGTAGAGAAAGTTGTGGAATGAAAGCTGATAAAACAGCCTGTAAAAAAGATTGTAAAATGGCTTGTTGTAAAAGCAAAACAAAATAAATTTCTTTTATTTTAAAAAAAAATATATCTGAATTTAACCTACTGTATTTCAGTTTCTTAGACGCAAACCAAAGACAACTCCTCTTTACATTAAGGTTCAATATCTTTTTAATGTTAAGTTAATGTTACCAAAACGTTTTTTTAATGTAATTTTATTCCTTATATTTGATTAATTAAAAAATTAGGATTATGAAGAAAGCAATAATTTTAGCATTAATTTTTGTATCAAGCTTTGGGTTTGCACAAGAAAAAGAAACTTCTTTTGAGAAAGAAGGAAATTTAGTAAAAGCTACTTATTATAATGCAGAAGGTCAGATAAGCATTATTGGTTATTTTAAAGATAAAAAAATAACAAGTACTTGGACTAGTTATGATACTGAAGGGAATAAAACTAAGATTGCCCATTATAAAGATGGCAAGAAAGTAGGTAAGTGGTTTGTATGGAATAAAAATACATTAAAAGAAATCACCTATAATAATAACGTAATTGTTAGTGTTAATGATTGGAAATCTGAATCTAGACTAGCTTTAAATAACGATTAATTATTCAGTTTAAAATATGTATACATAAAAAAAAGCAGGCTTCATGCCTGCTTTTTTTTATGTATACAATCTAATTTTTATAAACCTGCATTTTTCCAAGTCCAAGTACTAACATCAACTTTAGTTCCTGTTTTGTAATCCGCAGTAGTTGAAGCATCAGCCCCATCAATTTGAACATTAGATAATGCACCATCATCTTTCATATCGATATTTGGAGAATACCCTTCTAACCAAATATTAGTAATTGTAGCTCCTGAGGTCTTTTTAAACTGTAACCCTGTACCACCAACAGTTGAAATTGCTGTTAAGTTTACAAACTTAGGATTCCCGTTATCTTTATCTCCTTCAAAAGCTGTAGAGAAACCTGTAACCGTGTGAGATATGTAGGTATTTGTTACCGTACCGTTCCATCCTTCTGTCCAATCTACAGAATCATCTTCGTTGTTCTCTAAATATATATTAGACACAGAAACTGTACCACCAAAGAACTCAATACCATCGTCAGAACCGTTAATTACAGATACATTTTCTATAGTAGTTCCAGAACCAACAGCATATAAAGAAACTCCATTGTATTGAGAGTCTGCATTAATTTGTGCACCTGTACCTTTAATTACTAAATACTTGATTGATCCTGAGTTATCAGCATCATTTGTGCCTCCATAAATAAAACCACCAACTTCTGCTTCTGCATTTACACCAGCTGTTGTTGTTGCATCTCCACAAATTGTTAAACCTCCCCAATCTCCACCTAAAGCTGAAGAAGAAGAAATCACAACTGGATTGTCTGCAGTACCTTGAATGTCTATTTTACCTCCTTTTAAGATAGCAATATACACATCTGTTCCACCAGATTCAGCTTGAATTTTTGTTCCTGCAGGAACTACTAATTCTCCACCAGCCTGAACAATATAGGAAGAACTTAATACATATAATATAGAAGCGTCTAAAGTAACTTTACCAGCAATAGTTCCCTGTAAAGGCAAGGTTGTTATAGAAACGCTAGAATTTACCCAAGTAAAGTCTGCTGCGGTAACAATAGCTGTGTTTGTATAAGATAATGAAGGATCTGCAATAGCACCATCGATCAAAACATTTGCTAACGCCCCATCATCTTTCATATCTATCGATACATCATATCCTGTTAAAGATAAACCTGTAATTGTAGCTCCTGATTCTTTTTTAAATTGTAAAGCTGTACCTCCCACAGTAGAGATTGCTGTAATGTTATTAAATTTTGGATTTCCATTATCTTTATCTCCTTCAAAAACAGTAGAAAAACCTGAAATTGTATGAGAGATATAAGCGTTG
>JBNMNZ010000227.1:0-3795 GCA_051276605.1 Polaribacter sp.
GCAAATGCCATTCAGTTTAAAACTTCAAAAAAGTTTGATTATCGAAAAGTTTTAAATAAAATCAATCTAAGCTCTTTAACAATCTATTTTCAATTTTCTTTTTTAGATGATGATTTTCAAATAGAGCTTTCAAATTTTTGCAATTCAAAAAACGCTTATTTTCAAACAGATATCATTGGCAATTTAGCAGAAAATGGCAATTGGTTTATCAACCTAAAAGAAGACCATCGAAAACTAGAAAACATAATTACAGCAACAGAAAACTGTATTTCAGTTTCTTGTGATTTATATCAAAATGCCGGCGCAACAATTACGCAGCAATTGGCATATACACTTGCACATGCAAATGAATATTTAAATTATTTTGGAAAAGATATTGCATCTAAAATTCATTTTAGTTTTTCTGTCGGTAGTAATTACTTTTTTGAGATTTCAAAATTAAGAGCTTTCAGAATTCTTTGGGAAACTCTTTTGCAAGAATATGATGTAAAAAATATAACAGCACAAATTTTTACACAACCAAGTTTGCGCAACAAAACAGTATATGATTACAATGTAAATATGCTAAGAACAACATCAGAATGCATGAGTGCTATTTTGGGAGGGTCAAACACAATTTCTAATATTGCTTATGATGCTATGTATCATAAATCCAATGAATTTGGTGAACGAATTTCTAAAAATCAATTGTTAATCTTACAACAAGAAAGTTACTTACACGAAGCACAAAATTTTGCTGATGGTTCTTATTATATAGAATCATTAACGCAGCAATTAGCAGAAAATGCATTAACTCTTTTTAAACAATTAGAAAAAGCAGGTGGATTTTTACATTTATTAAAAGCAGGAATCATCCAAAAGAAAATAAACGAAAGCGCTTTAAAAGAAGAAGAGCATTTTAATACTAAAAACATTGTTTTATTAGGCACAAATATGCTGCAGAATAAAGAGGATAGAATGAAGTCTGATTTAGAATTGTATCCCTTTGTAAAACAACGAAATATAAAAACATTAATTACACCAATTATCAGAAAGCGTCTTTCTGAAACGATAGAAAAAGAAAGATTAGCCCGAGAAAATGTCTAGAAAATCAGTTGAACATATCACACTAAAAAGTTCTAAATCAGAACGGCTACAAAACTTTAAACATGAAGATTTTGCTGCAGGAATTGCGCCAAATTTAAGAGGACCTTACGCAACAATGTATGTAAGAAGACCTTGGACAATTCGACAATATGCTGGTTTTTCTACTGCTGAAGAAAGCAATGCATTTTACAGAAGAAATTTAGAAGCAGGTCAAAAAGGATTGTCTGTAGCTTTTGATTTGGCAACGCATAGAGGTTATGATTCTGATCACGAACGTGTACAAGGCGATGTCGGTAAAGCGGGGGTTGCTATAGATTCTGTAGAAGACATGAAGGTTCTGTTTGACCAAATACCTTTAGATAAAATGTCGGTTTCTATGACGATGAATGGTGCAGTATTACCCATTTTGGCTTTTTATATTGTGGCTGCAGAAGAACAGGGCGTTGCTCCTGAACAACTTTCTGGAACCATTCAAAATGATATTTTAAAAGAGTTTATGGTGCGTAATACATACATCTACCCTCCTGCTCCGTCCATGAAAATTATTGCTGATATTTTTAAGTATACTAGTAAAAACATGCCAAAATACAATTCGATTTCTATTTCTGGATATCACATGCAAGAAGCCGGTGCCACGGCAGAAATTGAATTAGCGTATACTTTAGCAGACGGATTAGAATATATTAAAAAAGGAATTGAAGCAGGAATGGATATTGATTCTTTTGCACCAAGATTGTCTTTCTTTTGGGCAATTGGCATGGATCATTTTACAGAAATTGCAAAATTAAGAGCTGCAAGAATGTTGTGGGCAAAAATCGTAAAACAATTCAATCCAAAAAATCAAAAATCATTAGCTTTAAGAACCCACTGTCAAACTAGTGGATGGTCCTTAACGGAACAAGATCCTTTTAACAATGTTGCCAGAACAACTATAGAAGCGATGGCGGCTGTATTTGGTGGCACCCAAAGTTTACACACGAATGCTTTGGATGAAGCAATTGCTTTACCCACAGATTTTTCTGCAAGAATTGCTAGAAATACACAAATATTTTTACAACAAGAAACACATATTACAAAAACAGTTGATCCTTGGGCAGGAAGTTATCATGTTGAAAAACTAACAGAAGAGATTGCCAACAAATCTTGGGACTTAATTCGAGAAGTAGATGGTTTAGGAGGTATGACGAAAGCCATTGAAAAAGGAATTCCTAAATTACGAATTGAAGAAGCTGCTGCAAAAAAGCAAGCAAGAATTGATAGTGGAAAAGACGTAATCGTTGGTGTAAATAAATATCAACTTAAAACAGAAGACCCACTACATATTTTAGAGGTCGATAATGAAGCGGTTCGTAAATCACAAATTGAACGACTGCATCAGTTAAAATTGAATAGAAACACTGAAGAAGTCCAAAAATCTTTAGTAAATTTAACAAATGCTGCAAAGTCTGGTAAAGAAAACCTTTTAGACTTAGCAGTAATCGCAGCTAAAAAAAGAGCTACTTTAGGTGAAATATCTGATGCTTTAGAAGTTTTTTTTGGTAGACATAAAGCAGTTACAAAAACCATATCTGGTGTGTATAGTAAAGAAATAAAAGACGACAAGCTCTTTAAAAAAGCTTCTGAATTAGCAAACCAATTTGCCGATTTAGAAGGAAGACGTCCTAGAATTATGATTGCGAAGTTAGGACAAGATGGGCATGATAGAGGTGCAAAAGTTGTAGCTACAGGTTATGCTGATTTAGGTTTTGATGTCGATATTGGTCCTTTGTTTCAAACCCCCAAAGAAGCCACTAAACAAGCTGTAGAAAATGATGTTCATATTTTAGGAATTTCTTCATTAGCAGCAGGCCATAAAACATTAGTTCCGCAAGTAATTGCAGAGCTCAAAAAACACGGACGTGAGGATATAATGGTGATTGTTGGTGGCGTAATCCCTGCGCAAGATTATCAATTTTTATTTGATGCTGGCGCTGTTGGTATTTTTGGTCCAGGAACTAAAATTGCACAAGCTGCTATTGACTTAATTACTATTTTAATTGATAGTATCGTAGAAGATTAAAATAGAAGCCTTATAATTTCATTTAAATAAGGCCTAATTTTTAACAATTCTTAACAACAAAAAACTAATAATCAACAATCATTATTCCTCTATTTATCCTTAAATTTGTTGGACTTTAAAAAGCTAATAATTAGGATGAAAAATTTTTTTAATTTCCTCTACTCTACACGTTTAACAGCAATGTTATTTATTCTTTTTGCTACAGCAATGGGGGTTGCTACTTTTATAGAAAATGATTTTGGAACTCAAACTTCTAAAGCACTAGTTTACAATGCTTGGTGGTTTGAAGCTATTATGGTATTTTTTGTCATCAACTTTTTCGGGAACATTTTTAGATACCGATTATACAAAAAAGAGAAATGGGCCGTTTTGATGTTTCACTTATCTTTTTTACTCATTATTATAGGTGCTGCTGTAACGAGATATATCGGCTATGAAGGCATTATGCTAATTGATGAAGGGGAAACTACCAATCAATTTTTATCAGAAACAACTTATATTAATTTGATTGTTGATAATAATAAAGAACAGAAAAAAATTCATAAACCAATTTTGCTATCAGCTTGGGGGACTAATTCTTGGTCTTTTTCTGATGATTTTAGAGCAGAAAAATATAACGTTAATTTAGTAGAATACATTCCTTGGGCAGA
>JBNMNZ010000228.1:0-3770 GCA_051276605.1 Polaribacter sp.
CAATTTTAATAATAGAACCTCACCCAAGTTTTGCCTTAGGAATGATGATGATTGCAGCTTGTCCTGGAGGAAATGTATCTAACTTTTTTAGTAAAATGGCTGGAGGAAATGCGGCACTTTCTATAAGTTTAACAGCCTTTGCAACTTTAATTTGCATTTTCATGACTCCTCTTAATTTACAATTTTGGGGAAGCATGTATGAACCAACAAATGAAATTTTAAAAACAGTTTCATTAAATCCTATTGACTTATTTAAATTGGTTTCTTTAATTTTAGGAATTCCTTTAATCCTAGGAATGATTATAAAACATTACCAATCTAAAATGGCAAGTAAAATAGAAAAAGTTTTAAAACCGATTTCTATGACCGTTTTTATCCTTTTAATATTTGTGGCCTTTTCTCAAAATTTAGATATCTTTATGAGTCACATTCATCATGTTATATTCTTGGTAATATTCCATAATATTTTTGCTTTTATTCTTGGTTTTTATACAGCCAAAAGCTTTGGATTAAACAATCAAGATTGCAAAACAATTTCTATGGAAACAGGAATACAAAATGGAGGTTTAGGATTACTTTTAATATTTGGCTTTTTCGAAGGTTTGGGAGGCATGGCTCTATTAGCTGCTTTTTGGGGAATTTGGGATGTGTTTTCTGGAATGGCCTTAGCGACCTATTGGGGGAGAAAAAAAAATAAAATATCAGCAAATTAAGACTTTATGGAAATTTCACAATTTTGGTTTCGTTTTGTACGATTTTACATTCAACTTGGACTTTATTTTTACACCAAAAAAATAAAGGTTATTGGCATTAAGAATGTGCCAAAAAATGGTGCAGTGCTGTTTGCTGTAAATCATCCAAACGGCCTACTAGATCCTTTAATTGTGACCACAAATAATCCTAGAGCAAGTTATTTTTTAGTAAAAGCTGCAGCTTTTAAAAATCCCATTATCGAAAAAATTCTAAATTCTTTAAACCTTATTGCTATTTATAGAATGCGAGATGGTATTAATCAACTAGCAAAAAACGAAGAAGTTTTTAATACCTGTTACAACATTTTTAATAAAGGTAAATCGTTAATGATTTTCCCAGAAGGGAGTGATTGTAGAGATAGAACCATTAGACCTTTAAGTAAAGGTTTTACAAGAATTGTTTATGGAGCTATTAAAAGATATCCCGATTTACACATACAAGTTGTTCCTGTTGGTGTTACCTATCAGAACGCTTCTCAATTTCCAAGCAAAGTAGCCTTACATTATGGAATGCCAATTGATGCTAGTGAAATCTATGCAAATAACATTCCTAGTATATCAATAAACATTTTAAAGAAACAAGTTTCTGATCAATTAAAAACGCTATGTGTTCATATAGAAAAAGATGAAAACTATGAGGCTGTTTTAACAAAATTAAATGACGCTCAAGTAGATTTTACAGAAGTAAAAAAAGTACTAGAAATGATAAAAACAAATATTTTTCCGCCTAAAAAAGAAGCTTCTAAAACATATTTAAAACCACTATTTTACTTCATTGTTCTAAATAGTTTGGTACAGTATTCAATCTATAAAAAACAAGCAAAGAGGAATACGGATATCGATTTTATAGATACTTTTAGGTTTACTTTTAATGTATTTGCTTTTCCTGTTTTTTATGCGCTTCAAGCTTTAATTGTCTCGTTTTTCTTTGGAAATAAAATTGCACTACTCTATTTTGCTTTTTCTCTTTTAATTGTATTTATTTATACCAAATTATCTCCAACAAATACTGAAGCTAGCTCATAACAAATAGGGTAGCCAAAAAAGTTAGCATTGATTGTAGCATTTGTTTGAGCTCTTTTTAAAGAACGAAAAAAAGGGAGTGCAAAAAAGAGAAAATAGCTTCTAATTTATAATTGCATCTTGTATGGCTTGCTGAATTTTAGTACGCATATTTGTCTTAATTAAACCTCTATTAGTCATGTGAGGATACACTCTGTTTGACAGAAAAACGTACACAATTTCGCTTTTAGGGTCCGCCCAAGTATAAGTACCTGTAAATCCTGAATGCCCAAAACTTTCATCAGAAACACAACCACAAGTCGCCTTTACTTTTGGGTCTAACTGTGGTTTATCAAACCCTAAACCTCTTCTTACATTTTTGTCCTGAAAATAACGTGTGTTAAACTTATTTATAGTTTCTTCTTTTAAGTAGCGCCTACCTCCATAAAAACCTTTTTGAAGATACATTTGCATCATTTTAGCAACATCATTTGCATTGGCAAACAAACCTGCATGACCAGCAACACCGCCTAACATTGCAGCGCCCATATCATGTACATTACCATGTAATAATTGATTCCTATAATAATCGTCTATTTCTGAAGGTACAATTGCGGATTTATCGAATTTTTTGAGCGGTAAATACGTCATCCTATCTGCACCCAAAGATTTATAAAACTCAGCATCTGCTAACTTATTTAAAGGTTTTTTATACTTTTCCTCTAAAGCTTCTTTAAAAAGATAATAACCCAAATCACTATATTTATAACCTTCATCTTCTCTTTGATCTACTTCTTTAATGTACTTGTAAATACTGTCTTTGTAAGATTTTCTGATGTATAAATTTTCAGCAACTTTTACATTGAATTTATTTGATTTATTCTTTCTATAAAATATTGGTAAATTTTTATGCGTAACACTGTCTTGCGTGTCTAAATAAAAAGGAATCCAAGCTTTTAACTTACCATAATGTGAAAGAATTTCTTTTATAGAAACGGATCCTTTATTAGAGTTCATAAAACTAGGTAAAATATCTTTTATGTTTGCTGATAAAGGAATTTTTGCTTCTTCTTCTGCTTTCATAATTAAAGGCAAAGAAGCTAATATTTTAGTTAAAGAAGCTAGATCATAAATATCAGAATTCCGAACTGTTCTTGTTTTTTTTTCGGTGTGGTATCCATAGCTTTTATTAAAAACAACTTTACCTTTTCTAGCAACTAATACCTGAAAACCAGGCGCCATTTTTTCTTTTAGAATCGTATCTGCATACTTGTCAATAAGTGCTAATTTTTTTGACGATAAATTTACATCTTCAGGTATTGAATATTCAAATCTACTTATATTGTAAGTCTTTAAACCATCTCCTTCTTTAAATTCTTCACCAATTGAAACAGGTAATTTTCCGTTAGCTGCAAAAACCCCAAAAATTAATTGTGCAGATAACTCTTGCGACAATTTACTATTTTGGTAAGAAACAATTAAACCTTCTATATTTGTAAAACTTTTAAGCTGCAATAAACTATAAGGACTTGTAAATATATCTAAAATAATACTTTTATTACGGGCAATTTCTTGCAACCAAACCAACTCTATTTCTTTAAATTTATAACTTTTCCAAGGGTGATCATTCGATTTATGAAACCCAATAATCACTTGACTGTATGGTTTTAATTTCTTGATTAATCCATCCAAATTTTCATCAGAAACCACATCAACCTTTGTGTAATTCTTTAACATATTTACAAAGTCATCTCCAGAATCATCTCCTAACTTTACGTATGCTATTTTCTTGTATTCTAAATTTGATAAAGGAATATTCTGTTGAACATCTTTTAAAACTGTGATTGAATTCTTTACTAGTTTTCTATGTAATAATTCATCCTCAACTGTATTTAAATCTTCCTGTAAATTTTCTAGCACAACAGGTTTGTAATTGTTTAAACCCATCCAATATTTAGCTTTTAGAATTTTACGTACAGAAAAATTTAATTGTTCTTCTGTTAATGTTTTTAAAGC
>JBNMNZ010000229.1:0-3762 GCA_051276605.1 Polaribacter sp.
CACTGAACTTTCTACAAAAATGGCTTTTACATTTTTTTCTTCAATAAAAATTGCTAATCTCTGAACGTCTTTTACGCCTGCTTCTGTTGCCGTAGATAAACCTTGCAAGCCAACTACATTAAATTGAAATTCTTTTCCGAAATAATTAAAAGCATCATGCGCTGTTACTAAAATTCTCTTTTCTATTGGTAAAGAATTTAGTTGTTCAGTTATCGCTATTTTCAAAGATGCTAATGTCTTTAAATAGTTTGCACCGTTTTCTTTATAAGTTGCTGCATTTTCAGCGTCCAGCACACAAAATTTATCTGTAATATATTGCGTAATAATTTCCCAATTGGTAATATCAAACCAAATATGCGGATCGTAATTCGATGCAAAATATTCTGAACTAATTAAAGTAGCTGTATCAATAGCATCGGAAGCTGCGATGGTTTTTTTATTTTGATGACGCATTTTCTCAAACACATCCTCTAATTTTCCTTCTAAATGCAATCCATTATACACAATTACATCAGCATTAAACAGTTTACTTACATCCCCTTCACTTGCTTTGTATAAATGTGGATCTACGCCTGCTCCCATCAATCCTTGTAAGTCTATTTTATCGCCACCAATATTTTTTACCAAATCGGTAATCATTGTTGTTGTAGTAACTACTTGTAATTTTCCATTCTTTTTAACCTCTTTTTTGCAGGAAAAAATGGTTATAAAGAACATTAAAATTATATATTTTTTCATCTTTTTTTTACTTCTTTATGTATAAGTTATTTGCTATTTTCTTTGAGATTGATAGTTTTTCTCCATCAATTTCTATGGATAAAGAGTCATCAAAATCTTCTTTTTCTAAAACGGTGATTTTTTTTCCTAGCGTAATTTTCTTCTTATCTAAAAACCGTAAAAATTCTGATGAAGAATCATTTACTCCAACACAAATACCACTTTCATCTTTATTTAAGGTTGATAAAAGAATTTTATCAACTGTATTTACATGCCCGTCTTTATCCGGAATTGGATCTCCATGAGGATCATGTGTTGGGAAACCCAAAAGTGCATCTAATTGATTAATTAATTTTGGCGATTTTATATGCTCTAATTGTTCTGCAACATCATGAACTTCATCCCAAGAAAAATTTAACTTTTCTACTAAAAAAACTTCCCACAATCTGTGTTTCCTTACAATATTAGCAGCAGTTTTTTTTCCGAATTCTGTTAACGTTACTCCTTGGTATTTTATATAAAGAACCACCTCTTTTTCAGATAATTTTTTAACCATATCTGTCACGGATGAAGCTTTTGTTTCTAAGCTTTTGGCAATTGCATTCGTACTTATTCCTTTTTTAGAATCTGATTCTAAATGATAAATTGCCTTTAAATAATTCTCCTCAGAAAGTGTAAACATAATTACTTATTTAGTGCTACAAAGATATACTTTTTATTTTTATTAAAATAATTTTTAGACATGTCTAAAAATTATTTTATATTTGTCGAATGTTAAAGTGTTTTAAAATGAAATATATAGTGTTTATTTGTTTTTTATTTATTTCAACCTTTACGGTGGGACAGACCATTATCGGAAGAATAACCACACAAAATGGTGATGAAATTCCGTACGCAAATGTATATTTAAAGAAAACTAAAATAGGAACTTCTTCCAATGATCAAGGTTTTTATGAATTAAACAAGGTATCAAAAGACACTTATACACTAATCGTTAGTAGTATTGGGTATAAAACAAAATCCATCAAAATTAATATTACAAGTGATAAAAAAATCACAAGGAATGTTACTTTATTAGAGGATGATTCTTTAGGTGAAATTGTAATTTCGGGAACTTTAAGACCTATTACAAAAACAAACAGTCCAGTGCCTGTGGAAGTGTATAGTGAAACATTTTTCAGAAAAAATCCTACACCTTCTATCTTTGAATCGCTACAAAATGTAAACGGAGTTCGTCCGCAATTAAATTGCAGTGTTTGTAATACAGGAGACATACACATTAATGGTTTAGAAGGACCTTACACCTTTGTTTTAATTGATGGAATGCCAATTGTAAGTGGACTTTCTACTGTTTATGGGTTAACGGGAATTCCGCAGGCATTAATAGAAAGAGTAGAAATTGTGAAAGGCCCTGCGTCTACTTTATATGGATCTGAAGCGGTTGGTGGTATTATAAATGTCATCACTAAAAAAGCTACAAATGCACCCTTATTATCGACAGATGTTATGGCTAGTTCTTGGGGAGAAGTGAATACAGATATTAGCATGAGCTACAAAGCATCAGACAAAGTGCAAGGTTTATTAGGTGTTAATTATTTCAATTTCCAAAATAGAATTGATAACAATAATGACAATTTTACAGATATGACCTTGCAAAATAGAATATCAATCTTTAATAAAATCAATATTGAAAGAAAAAGCAACAAAGCTTTTACGATTGCTGGCCGGTATGTATATGAAGATCGTTGGGGAGGAGAAATGGACTGGGAAAGAGAATTTAGAGGAGGAAACCAAATTTATGGAGAAAGCATTTATACAAATAGATGGGAAACTTTTGGCACCTACGAATTACCAACCACAGAAAATTTAAGTTTTCAATTTAGTGCAAATGGGCATTATCAAGATTCTTTTTATGGAGAAACCTCTTATGATGCAGAACAGTTAATTGGGTTTGGCCAGTTGGTTTACAACAAACAATTGGGTGAAAAACACGATTTATTGTTAGGTGCAGCCTATCGATATACTTTTTATGATGACAATACTTTTGCAACTTTAAATGAAAATGGTATTGAAAATAATCCATCAATAATTCATTTACCTGGAGTTTTTGCACAAGATGAAATAAGTTTAACTGATCGAAAAAAAATACTTTTAGGCGTTCGATGGGATCACAACAGTATGCATGGAAATATTTTTTCACCAAGAGTAAATTATAAATGGAACTCTAGAGATAAATCTAATATTGTAAGGCTAAGTGTAGGTAACGGATTTAGAGTTGCCAATGTTTTTACAGAAGATCACGCTGCTTTAACTGGCGCAAGAACAGTAGAGTTTGATGGAGAGTTAGACCCTGAAACTTCTTGGAATACAAACGTTAATTATGTAAAGAAAATAAATACAGAAAATTCTTTTATCACTTTAGATGCAAGTGCTTTTTACACCTACTTTAATAATAGAATTTTACCTGATTACGAAACGGATCCTAATAAAATTATCTATGCTAATTTAGAAGGGTTTTCAGTATCTCAAGGAATTTCTTTAAATGCTGATTTTTTATTCACAAACGGATTAGCTATCAACACCGGGGCAACATTAATGGAAGTTTCTGTAACAGAAAATGATGTAAAGAGAACACAATTACTCACAGAAAGTTTTAGCGGTGTTTGGTCTATTTCTTATAAATTTAACAACGATTTTACGATAGATTACACGGGAAATCTATACGGGCCAATGCGTTTGCCTTTACTAGGTGAAAATGATCCAAGAGATGAATACTCGCCTTGGTTTAGCATTCAAAATATTCAATTGAGCAAAAAATTCAACAACAGCTGGGAAGTTTATGGTGGCGTAAAAAATCTATTAAACTTTACGCCGGCAGCAAATAGCATTAACAGTGCAGACATGCCTTTTAGTGATGATTTTGACCCGAGTTACGTTTACGCTTCCAACCAAGGAATTAGAGCTTTTGCTGGGGTTCGTTACACTCTTTTCTAATATATTGCTAAACCAATTATGAACTTTACAAAAAAACTTCTTTTTCTTTTT
>JBNMNZ010000230.1:0-3745 GCA_051276605.1 Polaribacter sp.
AGAATCTGATTTATTTGATTTATTTGAAGGTGTTGCCAATCAAACTTTAGAGGAAAAGTCGTTTTCAGTAACTGAAAAAACAGCAGTAACTGTGATGTTAGTTTCTGGGGGTTATCCAGAAGCATATGAAAAGAACAAAGAAATTACTGGTTTTGAATCTGTAGAAGAATCCATTGTTTTTCACGCAGGAACTACAATTAAAGACAATAAAGTGGTTACAAATGGGGGTAGAGTTATGGCGATAACTTCTTTTGGTAATACAATTGATGAAGCTTTAGAGAAAAGTTATAACAGCATCAATAAGATTCATTTTGATAAAATAAATTTCAGAAAAGATATTGGTTTTGATTTAGTCTAATTCAAGAGTTTATCTAGCTTTTTCAAGTGTGAAAGAAAATTCTGAACCTTCACCATAAGTACTTTTTAGCAAGATGTTTTCATCATGAGCTTCCACAATGTGTTTTACAATAGAGAGCCCTAAGCCAGAGCCTCCTTGTTCACGAGATCTACTTTGGTCTACTCTGTAGAATCGTTCAAATAAACGGGTAATGTGTTCCTTCTGGATGCCTTCTCCATTATCAATAACTTTAACAATGAATTTTGTGTCGTTGTAACTTTCAACTCCAAGCATAGTTATGCCATTAGGATTTCCATATTTAATAGAGTTTACAATTAAGTTAATCAGTACTTGTTCAATTTTTTCAATATCACCTTTTACAAAAACAGGGAACTCATAAACTTGATCAAACTGAAGTGTAATGTTTCTTTTCTTTGCTTTCATCTCTAGCAAATCAAACACATTCTGAATAAGTTCAAGAATGTTAAATACATCAATATTTAGTTTCATACCGTCATTTTCTAATTTGGCAATCATGTCTAAATCTTTTATAACAGCAACCAGCCTTTCTACACCTTTATTCGCTCTGTCTAAATACTTCATTCGTATTTGCTTATCATTAACTGCCCCTTCCATTAAGGTTAAAATGTAACCTTGAACTGTAAAAAGAGGTGTTTTTAATTCATGAGCAAGATTGCCTAAAAAATCGCGTCTAAAAGAATCCCTTTCTGTTAAACTTTCTATTTCTAAACGTTTACCTTCTACAAATCTTTGCATGCTTTTAGAAAGTTTTTCTATATCTGTAGTTGTAGATTCTTTTTTAAGGTCATTTTCGTTTAAGATAGAGACATCTTGGTATATTTTTTTTAAGCGTCTGTAAATAAATCGTTCAGCTCTATATTGAATGATGAAAAATGAAATTATAAAAATTGCTGTTATAGAAATTAATATACTTGCAACACCTGAGTATTTGCTAAAGATAAAGTACGAAATTGCTGCTATAGATACAGAAAGTAATGTTAAATAAACTGCCGACCAAAGAGCATATGAGTAAGTTTTTTTTAGTTTCAAAAAAAAGTATTTATTTGTTTATTTATCTGAATCTTCTAGTACAAATTTATAGCCTACTCCTTTTACCGTTTTAAAATGATCATCACCTATTTTTTCGCGTAGTTTTCTGATATGTACATCTATTGTTCTACCTCCAACTACAACCTCACTTCCCCAAACGGTATCTAAAATAACTTCTCTTTTAAATACTTTTCCTGGTTTTGATGTAAGTAAAGAAAAGAGCTCGAATTCTTTTCTAGGGAGAGAAATTCTTTTTCCAGCTTTGTAAACAAGGTATTCATCTCTATCAATAACAATATCTCCAATTTTAAAAGTCTCTTCACTTTCTTCTTCAGTTTTTAACCTTCTTAATAAAGATTTTATTTTGCTTACTAAAACTTTTGGCTTAATAGGTTTTGTAATATAATCATCTGCACCAGACTCAAAGCCGGCAACTTGAGAGTAATCTTCTCCTCTGGCAGTCAAAAAAGAAATAATAACATTTTCTAGAGATTTTATTTTTCTAATTTTTTCACAAGCTTCAATTCCATCCATCTCTGGCATCATAATATCTAATAAGATTAAATGTGGAATGTTTTTTTTAGCAGACTTTATAGCTTCATTTCCATTTGAAGCTGTAAATACTTGATAACCTTCATTTTTTAAATTGTATCCAACAATTTCTAAAATATCTGGCTCATCATCAACCAATAAAATTTTAATATCGTTTTTATTCATGATTCCATTAAAAGATAAGTATCAAAAATACAGCTAATTCTATGACAATTACAAGTTCTTAACAATCATTTAATCTTAGAAGTTTTACTTTACTTTTAAATAACATTGGGTAAGATTCTGAAATACAGATGTGTAGTATGATTTAATGTTCGGTTAATAATTAATTAACGTATGGTTCTATAGAACAAAAAGTAAATTTTTCTTATATTTACATTTAAATTAAAAGATCTAAACCATGAAAAAAAATTACATTTTTACTTTATTAATGACACTTTGCTTAACTGCCACTTCTTTTGGGCAATATTCTGATTTGTTTTTTAGCATGTACGCAGAAGGAAGCAGTAATAATAAATTTATTGAAATTTATAACGGAACTGGAAACGATATTGATTTATCTAATTATATGATCAAAGGATCTAACAATGGAGGAGATTGGAAAGCTGGGAGAGATTTAAGTTTAACTGGTACGGTTGCGGCTGGTGATGTTTATGTAATTTCTACTGAAGATGCGGATGCTTCTATATTAGCTGTTGGGGACCTTGCTTTAGCTTATGAGAGTGCTCTTCATTACAATGGAGATGATGCCATTGGGTTATTTAAAAAAGATAGTAATGATGATTTTAATTTAATAGATATAATAGGTGTTCCTACAGTAGATCCAGGAAGTGGTTGGGATGTTGCTGGCGTTGCAAACGCTACTAAAGATCATACCTTAACAAGAAAAAATTCTATTTCAGGACCAAATGTAGATTGGGCAAGTTCAGCAGGAACTGATGTTTCTGATTCTGAATGGGTCGTAACAGATGTTGACACAGAATGGGCTAATTTAGGTTCATATACGCCTTCTGCAACAGATCCTGAAGGACAATATTCTGATTTATTTTTCAGTATGTATGCAGAAGGAAGTAGTAATAACAAATTTGTCGAAATTTATAACGGAACTGGAAGCGATGTAGACCTATCTAATTATATGATCAAAGGATCTAACAATGGAGGAGATTGGAAAGCTGGGAGAGATTTAAGTTTAACTGGTACGGTGACGGCTGGTGATGTTTATGTAATTTCTACTGAAGATGCGGATGCTTCTATATTAGCTGTTGGGGACCTTGCTTTAGCTTATGAGAGTGCTCTTCATTACAATGGAGATGATGCCATTGGGTTATTTAAAAAAGATAGTAATGATGATTTTAATTTAATAGATATAATAGGTGTTCCTACAGTAGATCCAGGAAGTGGTTGGGACATAGCTGGCTTTGCAAACGCTACTAAAGATCATACCTTAACAAGAAAAAATTCTATTTCAGGACCAAATGTAGATTGGGCAAGTTCAGCAGGAACTGATGTTTCTGATTCAGAATGGATTGTAACAGATGTTGACACAGAATGGGCAAATTTAGGTTCTTATACACCTGCAGGAACAGCTTCTGTAAGAACTAATATTATTCAAGGTTTTGCAACATATCCAAACCCAATTACGAATAATAAATTTACGGTTCTAACTTCATCTAATTTAGAGAAAAGTGTAACTTTATTTAATTTATTAGGTAAAAAAGTTCTTTCATCAAGTTTTTCTGGTGTAAAATCAGATGTTGATGTGTCTACTATTTCTTCTGGAATTTA
>JBNMNZ010000231.1:0-3743 GCA_051276605.1 Polaribacter sp.
CAATCCCTAACGCACTATTTACCAACTAAAATTTTAAGACGAAAGACTTTCTTCAGTTTTAAAACAGTCAATAACCCATTGTGCAATTCTTAGAGCTTCAGTTCCATTTTGTAAAGTAACAATAGGTGTTGTATTATTTACAATCGCATCAGCAAAAGTTTCTAGCTCATCTAAAATTGCATTATTATTCACTACTTCAGGGTTTTCAAAATAAATCTGCTTTTTAACACCTTCATCATTTTGTAAAATCATTGCAAATTCATCTGGTTCTATTGGCGCATCTTGAATTCTTACAATCTCAGATTCTTTACTTAAAAAGTTCACAGAAATATAGGCATCCTTTTGAAAAAAGCGAGTTTTACGCATGTTTTTCATAGAAATTCTACTTGCAGTTAAATTCGCGACACATCCATTTTCAAACTCAATTCTTGCATTTGCAATATCTGGAGTTTCAGAAATTACGGATATTCCACTTGCATGTACATTTTTAACTTTAGATTTTACAACAGAAAGGATAATATCTATGTCGTGAATCATTAGATCTAAAACCACTGGCACATCTGTTCCTCTTGGATTAAATTCTGCTAATCGGTGAGTTTCGATAAACATTGGATTGTTAATCATCTCTTTCGCTGCAATAAATGCAGGATTGAATCTTTCTACATGTCCAACTTGCCCTTTCACTTGGTGTTTCTTTGCTAAATCTCTAATCGTTTCAGCTTCTAAAACAGTCTTTGCAATTGGTTTTTCAACAAATATATGGCGTCCTTTTTCGATTGCTTTTTTAGCACAATCAAAATG
Source organism: Polaribacter sp. (assembly GCA_051276605.1). Lineage (GTDB taxonomy): Bacteria > Bacteroidota > Bacteroidia > Flavobacteriales > Flavobacteriaceae > Polaribacter. The sequence continues at coordinate 802 of JBNMNZ010000231.1, forward strand.
AGAGAGTGTAGGTGTAACAATATCAACAACTTCTACAGCATCAATTAATTCTTCAATAGAATCAAATAGTTTATAGCCAAATTCAGCAGCTACTTTTTGTGCATTTTCTGTATAAGGATCAAAAAAACCAATTAATTCATATTTTTTAGATTCTTGTAATAAACGAAGATGAATTTTTCCTAGATGACCTGCACCTAAAACCCCAACTTTTAGCATAAATATATTTTTTTGTCATTAAGAATAAAATCAAGCAATTTTATAAAAGAGATATTACTTCGATAATCTTAATTTTAAAGACGTTAATTCCGTGTTTTCCAATTTTAAAAATTAGACAAAAACAAAGATACAATTTTATAAGATTCTATTTAGATTTATTAGTATTTTTAGACTTTAGAAACCAACCAAGAATTGAAAGACACAGCAAAACACCAAGGACTTAGAAATCAATTAGCTACTGTATTAAAAGCAAAAGGAATTACAGACGAAAAAGTATTAAAAGCAATTAAAAGTATTCCACGTCATTTGTTTATTGATTCTAGTTTTGAATCTCACGCCTACCAAGACAAAGCTTTCCCCATTGCGGCAGAGCAAACTATTTCTATGCCTTATACGGTTGCATTTCAATCACAAACTTTAGCGATAAAAAGTGGAGATAAGGTTTTAGAAATTGGAACAGGTTCTGGGTATCAAACAGCTGTTTTATTAGAACTAAAAGCAGAAGTTTATTCCATAGAAAGACAACATGAATTATTTAAAAGAACGTCTTTGTTTTTACCTAAACTAGGATATAAACCAAAGAAATTTATTTTTGGGGATGGTTATAAAGGTTTGGCAGAACAAGCTCCTTTTGATAAAATTATAGTAACTGCGGGCGCGCCATTTGTACCAAAACCATTATTAGGACAATTAAAAGTAGGAGGAATGCTGTTAATTCCTGTAGGAGATGCAACTCAAATTATGACGCTATTTATTAGAAAATCTGGAAAAGAATTTGAAAAACACGAATTAGGTGATTTTGCTTTTGTACCTATGTTGGAGCAAAAAAACTAATACTTTTAATTTCAAAGTTTCAAAGTTTAAAAATTTTATCGTTTCAAGTTTTGTCATTCTGACTTAGTATAAAGAAGAATTTCATTTCGAAATCACAAGCCAAGTTTTTATTTTGCCTAAAATCTAAAAACTACTCAGCTCTTTCCCAATAAGCCGTTTTCCCAAATAAAGCTAGGCCAATGTAACCTCTTATTTTTAATTTATTTGGTTTTATTAATTTGATATAGCAGTTATAAATCCTACCATTTCTTGGATCTAAAATGTTACCTCCAGACCATTCATCTTCATTTTCTTCTAAACCAGTAAGTATATTTAAACCTAAGATCGGTTTGTTTCTGTTTTCATCTTCACATTTTTCACAAACAGCATTTTTTCTTGCAGAACCTTTTATTTCAATCACTTTTGCGAAAGCTTTTCCGTCTTTTTCATAAACTTCTATTATAGAATCAATATTTCCTGTTTCTTCATTTGTAGAATTCCATTTTCCAAAGATGGTTTGTGCATTTATGGTGATTGATAAAGCAAATAATAAAGTTGTAAAAAAAACTTTTTTCATGTTTCTTATATTAGGTAGTAAATAATTATTTGATTTTGAGATTTCTGAATCGTTGTAAGAGCTAATTTCGAAATAACATTTATTTATAAGGTTAAGATTTTTAAATAATCAACTGTAGAAAATGATTACTAATCATATTTTGCATTAAAGTTATTGTCCCATTTTCCTTGAACTCGTAAAACTTGCTCAATGACATCTCTAACACAACCCTCTCCGCCTTTTTTGTTGGAAATATATTTAGATATTCCTTGTATTTCGGGAACGGCATCATTTGGGCAACAAGGCAATCCTATTAATTTCATTACAGGAAAATCAGGGATGTCATCACCCATATACAATACGTTTTCAGGCTGTAGATTGTACTTATGAACGATTTCATTGTATTGCTTTATTTTGTTATGAGCGCCTAAAAAAATATCTTTAATACCTAAGTTTGCTAAACGTGTTCTTACGCCTTCATTATTTCCGCCAGAAATAATACAAACATTAAAACCTTTGTCTACAGCAGTTTTTAGAGCATATCCATCTTTGATATTCATGTGTCTTACCAACTCACCATCGGGCATTATAGTAACCATTCCGTTTGTGAGAACGCCATCTACGTCAAAAATTAAAGTATTTATATTGGGTAATAATTGTTTATAGCTTATCTCCATTTTGGATCAATTTTGTAAAGATTTTATAAATTTCTTGTTGATTTTTATCGAGCAAATTTAAGTGATTTTTTAGTGTCTTTTCATCATTTCTTATTGCTGGACCTGTTTGTGCTTTTTCTGGTGATAAAGTTTCAATTTTTGAAGCTGTTTCTTTAATTAATGAGTGTAAAATTTCAAATGGAACCTTGTTTTCTTTGCAAATATCATTTCCAATTTTATACAAATGATTTGTGAAGTTATTTACAAAAACAGCAGCAACATGCAGTGTATTACGTTGTTCTGAACTTATTGGATATATTTTTTTTCCTATCGATTTTGCTACTACTTCTAATGTTTTGTAATCATTTATGTTCTCAGCTTCTAGGCAAAAAGGAACTTCAGAAAAATCAACTTTTTTATCTTTTGAAAAAGTTTGCAACATATAAAAAACACCTTTTTTAGAGTCGTTTTTTAAATCATTTATAGAAACACTGCCAGAAGTATGCACCACTAAATCATTTTTAATTTTTGAGGAAACTTCAGCAATAGCATCATCCGAAACAGCAATGATTGTCACATCCGCTTGCGGAATATTTTCTAACTTTCTAGAACTAATTTGAGTAACAGTAATTCCATCAGCATTTAAAAACACTTTGTATAAATGTGACCCTACATTTCCTTTTCCAACAAGTAAAACTGAT
>JBNMNZ010000232.1:0-3741 GCA_051276605.1 Polaribacter sp.
TTATCTAAGATTAATGCCTCATTACCAATAATAATATACTTCTCTAAAGCTTCAACATCAATCCAAACATTCTCTAAATTAATTTGATAACTAACCCCTTGTCTAATAATGTACAACGCTTCTGTTCTTGATGGTCTTTCAGGTTCTAAAACCTTATTAATTCCATGGAGTGCTACTTTAAAATCGCGGTCATTCCAATCTTCCCAGAGAGCATCCATAATTTTTTCTTTGTGAAGTGCATTTCTTTGGCGATTAGAAACTAAATATTGTAATAATTGAATGGTTTTATCTCTTGTCCATTCTTTTGTCTCAATTTTTTGTTGATTTCTCCATACACCAAAATTACCTAAAGTTTCAATGCGAATTTTTGCATTTTCTTGAAAGGTTTGTAGTTCTTGTAATTGTTGATGAAAATCTGACATTGAGCAACTAGTTGTTTTTTATAGAGTCAATTTTAGTAGCTATTTTTTTAATTTCTGATGAAAGCATTTCAATCTGTTTTTGAATTGTATTAAAGTCAGATCTAGATGCATTTCTCCATTGATCAATTTGCACTTTCTCTGATATCTCTTCACCAATTGTCATTATTTTACCTTGAATCTCACCCTGCAGATTGGTGAATTGTTTTTTAGGATCTTTTAAAGTGTCTCTAATGACTTTTGGGCCAACATCTTTAATAGTTTTCCACATAGAAAGACTTTTATGAATGATACTTTCTTGTTCTTCAGAAGTTTGATGTTTGGTCGCCTCTTCCGTTAATTCTCCTAATTTTAGTTGCATAAAAGTAAGTGCATCATTAAAATCAGAAAAATGTTGCTCTTCACCATCTTGAACGTGCGATATTTTTCCTTTCCACTGGATTTTAGATTCCCCATTTTCCTCAAAAATTTGTTGATTAAAACGAACCATAAAAGAGGCAGTTTGTTCTTGTTTTTTTTTCATCACTTTAAATTTTACCCTGGTTCTTTTTCAGAACCAATTTCATATTGTATTAACCCTTTAAAAGCATCATTTACTTTATTTCCTTCATACAAAACTTTATATATTTCCTCTGCTATTGGCATATCAATATTATATTCTCTAGCAAGTTCCCTTACTACTTTTGCAGTTTTCACGCCTTCTGCAACTTCATTCATTTCATTAATAATCTGTTCTAAACTTTTACCTTGTCCGATTTGAAAACCAACATGGTGATTTCTACTTTTTGTACTAGAACAAGTTGCTACTAAATCACCCATTCCAGCTAAGCCAGAAAACGTACTTTTTTTTCCCCCCATGGCAATTCCTAATCTTGTTAGCTCTGCCAAACCTCTAGTTATAATTCCTGCACGTGTGTTATCACCTGCATTTGCGCCATCTCCCATTCCTGTAGCGATGGCATAAATATTTTTAAGAGCGCCTCCTAATTCACAACCAATCACATCATTATTGGTGTACACACGAAATAAACCAGAACTAAAAATAGGTTGCAGTCTTTTAGCGATTCGGTCATCAACCATGGCAATAACAGCGGCAGCAGCTTTGCCAAAATGAATTTCTTTAGCCAAATTTGGGCCTGTTAAAACTCCTGTAGGATGTCCTGGCATTAATTCTTCAATAATTTCGGTCATGCGCATTTTAGTGCTAATTTCTAAACCCTTTGCAAGATTTATAATAGGCACCCAGGGTCTAATATAGGGTTTGGCTTCTTCCAAAACTTTTCGCATACTTTGAGAAGGAATTCCTAAAACAATAACATCCGCTTCTTCAACAGTTTCTTTTATGGAGTTTGACGCAATTAAAGAGGTTGTCAATTTAGCATCTGGCAAATATTTTTCATTTGTATGTCGTTCATTAATCTCATTCACAGTTTCTGGATTTCTTGCCCAAATAATAGTTGGGCTATTTTTTGCAGCTAATGATGCAACTGTTGTTCCCCAAGATCCACCACCCAATAATCCAACTTTTAGTTTCATAAATTAAGTTTTAGTTTTCTAACTCTTTTAAAAATAAATCTCTTACCTCATCAACATACATATCTATATGTTTTGGTTTCCATTCAGAAGTATCAACAGGATCTAAAACAACGACTTCAATATGCGTAGGATTAAACATTTTACTTCCTTTTGGCATCGCCATATATGCATTTTTGATCACAATTGGTACAATAGGAACTCCGCCTTTCATCGCTAAATGAAACGCTCCTTTTTTAAACTTTCCTAAAGTTTTACTTCCGCTTCTGGTTCCTTCAGGAGCAATTACAATTGAGGTTCCGTTCTTTAGTGCTTCAACAGCTGGTTTCATTGCTTCAATAGCTTTGCTTTTATTTGAGCGATCTATAAAGATTGCGCCCATAGCTTTAAAGATCGGACCCATAGGTGTATACTCTAATTCCTTTTTTGCAATACCTGCAATGTCTTTTCTTAGTATTTTTAAAAGGATGAAAAAATCAGCAGTACTTTGATGGTTAAAACAAAAAATGGCAGGTCTATGATCTTCCAAATTATGTTTTCCTTTTACAGCAATATCTAAACCAGCAAACTTAGTTCCTAGGTCTCCAATACTTGCTATTGCTGTGTTTGCACCTTCTTGTCTAGACATAGAAAGCGATCCTTTAAGCAAGCCTTTTATCGCTGATGGATAAATACTTGCTGCTGCCAAGCCAGTTCTTAGTCCGTTTACTAAGGGCACTCTTTTATTTTCTTTAAAACGAAGAATTTTCCAATCGTTTTCAAAAGCTAATTGTGATAGTTTACTGTCAGGATTCGTCGCAATTGGTTTCCCTACAATTTCTAACAAAGGATAATCATCAATACTATCTGTATAGAAGAAACTTTTTGACAAGTCAATATTATTTGTTTTCGCAAAAGTTCTTCCAGCTCTTGCTTTTCCTTCTGACCAACACATTTCTGTAATTATACCCGTAAATTTTCCTTTTTTAACTTCCATTTCTGTACAAAAGATATCTTTGATACCCAATTCATTTGCAATTGGAGTTATTTGATAGCGTGTTGCAGCAGAAATAATAACAACTTGGTGTCCTTTCTTTAAGTGTGATGCAATTAATGTTTTTGCTTCGGGATAAATTGTATTTGCCAAATGATCATGATAAACTTCTTCGCCTAAATCAATAAATTGTTTTTCATTTATGCCTTTTACACCTAGAGCAGAAATTTTTGTAAGTGTTTCAAAATCCCTATTTCCAGAAGCATACAATAAAACTGTAGCAAATTGCGATAGCAATTCTTTTGGGGTAGATTTTCCACTTAATAAACGTGATTTTACAAATTGTTTTGCAGAAAAATCATTGATTAAAGTTCTGTCTAAATCAAAGAAAGCAGCGATGTGGTCTCCTTCTTCATCCTCAATAATTGTTTCTGTAACACTTTCTAAATCTGCTCCAGGAACAACTTCTTTATCGGCTTTTTCTTTATATATAGATCTTTTCGTGTTTACAATTTCTATTTTTTGGAGAAATTGTAAGCGTTCTGTAAGATTATCTAATAAATCCATCCAAATATCTAACTCCTTAAAATCTATTTTTTTATCAAAAGGAGTAAGTTTACTATTTTTTGCTAACCTTAGTGCACTTATTAAAAAAGGTTTAGAAATGCTATCTAATCTGCTAATTCTATTTTTCCAGTGTAATTCTTTACCTTTAAAAAGGCATAGTTCAATAAACTCTTCATCAGAAAAATCATCCTCTAAATCCCAATTGTAAATAGTGTTGCAAACAACTTTATTTGCTTCTAAGTAGATAAG
>JBNMNZ010000233.1:0-3725 GCA_051276605.1 Polaribacter sp.
ATTAAACTTCAAACTTAAAGTTGTTTATTCTTTGTAAGAATTCAATATTTCACTTTTAATCAATTGTAATATTGTAATTTTACGCACGTAAAAATTAAAAATAATGCAAAAATTTATTGGTACTGGTATTGCTTTGGTTACTCCTTTTAAAGACGATTTAACTGTAGATGTTGATGCGCTTATTAAATTAGTGAATTTTAATATTAATAATGGAACGGATTATCTTGTAATTAATGGAACAACTGCTGAAAGTGCAACAATCTCTGTAGAAGAAAAAGAGGAAATTATTGCGATTATTGTAAAAGAAAATAACAAACGTTTGCCTTTGGTTTTAGGTGTTGGTGGTAATAATACATTAGAAGTTGTAAAGGAGTTACAAGCAAGAGATTTTTCTGGAATAGATGGTATTCTCTCTGTAGTCCCTTACTATAGTAAACCAACTCAAGAAGGTTTTTATCAGCATTACAAAGCCCTTGCAGAAGCAACAGATTTGCCTATAATTTTATACAATGTTCCTGGAAGAACAGCTAAAAACATGGAGCCAGCAACGACTTTACGCTTGGCGAATGATTTTGAAAATATTGTAGCTGTAAAAGAAGCAGGAAACAATCAACAGCAATACAATACTTTATTAAAAGATAAACCAGCAGACTTTTTAATTATTTCTGGAGATGATGATTTGGCTTTAGGAGTAACTTTAGCAGGTGGTTCTGGAGTTATTTCGGTAATTGGACAAGCTTTTCCAAAAGAGTTTTCGACAATGATTCATCATGGTTTACAAGGAAATAATAAAGAAGGGTATGAGATTCATTTTAAAATGATGGATATTATCGATTTTATCTTTGAAGAAAATAATCCTGCAGGAATTAAAACAGTATTACAAGAATTAGGTATTTGTTCAAATAATGTGCGCTTACCTTTAGTGAAAGCAAGTGATGCATTAGCACTTAAAATTGCAAATTTTGTAACAAATTTTTAGTACTGAGAAGTATTCAAATAATAATTATACAACTTTTTTAAGAGGCTAGCTTTTTTAAAAGTTGTATTTTTGGTATTATAAGGAATTAAAATAAATGTAAGTAATATGTTATCACCAATAATAGAAGAGGCTTTAAATAACCAAATAACAATAGAAGCACAATCATCTCAAGTATATTTATCAATGGCATCTTGGGCAGAAGTATTAGGCTTTGAAGGTGTTGCGCAATTTATGTATGCACATTCAGATGAAGAAAGAATACATATGTTGAAAATGGTGAAGTTTGTAAATGAAAGAGGAGGACATGCAAAGGTGTCATCTTTAGAAGCTCCTCCAGTAGAATTTGGCTCTTTCAAAGAAATGTTTCAAGAGTTGTTTAATCATGAAGTGAAAGTATCTGCTTGTATTAATGATTTAGTAGATATTTGTTTACAACAAAAAGATTATGCCACTCATAATTTTTTACAATGGTATGTTTCAGAACAAATAGAAGAAGAAGCTTTAGCAAGAAATATTTTAGATAAAATTAACTTAATTGGTGATGATAAAGGTGGTTTTTATCTGTTTGATAATGATATAAAACAATTGATATCTTCAGATACTAAAACACAACCTTAACAAATATTTAGTACCTCATACGTATTTTTATTAGCATTTTTTATTGATTATTGCATATCACAACTTTGAGTGTGAAAAATCGTTTTATTTATCCATATTTAATTAGTAATTTTGCCCGATGCAAAAAATTAAAAATTTAGCGTTTTTATTGGTGTTTAGCCTTTTGTTATTTTCTTGTGGAGAATATCAAAAAGTGTTAAACAAAGGAAGTATTGAAGACCAATACAAAATGGCTGTAAAAATGTACGAAAGTAAAAACTATAGCAAAGCTTTACGTTTGTTTGAAAAAGTAACTCCTGCCTATAGAGGCAAACCTCAAATGGAGCGTGTCCAATTTATGGTTGCTCAATCGAACTTCAACGAAAAAAACTATAGTATTGCTGGTTATTATTTTGATCGTTTTACAAAAAACTATTCTAAAAGTTCTAAAAAAGAAGAAGCTGCATTTTTATCTGCTTACAGCTATAAATTAGCATCACCAGTTTTTAGTAAAGATCCCACAGACACGAACAAAGCATTAGAAGCTTTTCAAAGTTTTATAAATACGTATCCAAATTCATCAAAAATTAATGAAGCAAATGAGCATTACAAAGAAATTCGTTATAAGTTACAGCGAAAATATTTTGAAATAGCAAAAACATACTACACTACTGCAGGTTATGATATGAGAAATTATAAAGCTGCAATTCAAGCTTTTGATAATTTATTATCAGATTATCTAGGATCAGAATTTAAAGAAGAAGCACTATTTTATAGGTTAAAAGCGGCTCACGATTTTGTTTTAAAAAGTACCGACAGAAGAAAAGCAGAGCGTATTAAAGATGCTATTGAAGCTTACGAAAAATTAAAAAGAAACTATCCTGAATCAAAATTCATGGAAGAATCTAATGAAATGTTTGCGACTTTAAACAAAGAGCAAAAAAGAGTAGATATGATTACTGCTAAAGTTGAAAAATCAACAAAAGCATAAGAGTAAGAAGAAAAGAATTCAAAAGAGAAATAATAAATTATGGATTATAAAGATACCAAAGCTGCTATAAGTACAATTACTTATGACAAAAACGAGATTGAAGCTCCTACAGAAAATATTTATGAAGCTATTTCTATTATTGCTAAAAGAGCAACACAAATCAATTCGGACTTAAAGAAAGAATTAGTAGATAAATTAGATGAGTTTGCAACTTACAACGATAGTTTAGAAGAAGTTTTTGAAAATAAAGAACAAATAGAAGTTTCTAAATTTTACGAACGTTTACCAAAACCAACTGCAATTGCTGTTGACGAATGGTTAAGTGATAAAGTATACTTTAGAACTCCAGACTCGGAATAATGTCTGTTCTAAGCGGTAAAAAAATTCTTTTAGGCATTACAGCTGGAATTGCCGCTTACAAAACGGCTAGTTTAGTTCGTTTGTTTATAAAATTAGGCGCAGATGTTAAAGTGATTATGACACCTGCGTCTAAAAATTTTATAACACCTCTTACACTTTCTACACTCTCTAAAAACCCTGTTCATTCTACTTTTTATGACAAAGAAGAAGAAAATGAAGTTTGGAACAACCATGTTGACCTAGGTCTTTGGGCAGATTATTTTTTAATTGCTCCTGCAACTGCAAATACACTTTCTAAAATGGCAAATGGAACTTGCGACAATTTATTGTTAGCAACCTATTTGTCTGCAAAATGTCCTGTATATTTTGCGCCAGCAATGGATCTAGATATGTATATACATCCATCAACCAAAGAAAGTTTAGACAAATTACACTCTTTTGGTACTATTTTAATTCCTGCTGCTTCTGGTGAATTGGCAAGTGGTTTGGTAGGTGAAGGAAGAATGGCAGAACCCCAAGATATTTTATCTTTTATAGAGAATGATGTTTTGTTAAAATTGCCGCTTCGCGGAAAAAAAGTATTGATTACTGCTGGTCCAACATACGAAGCAATAGATCCTGTACGTTTTATAGGAAATTATTCTTCAGGAAAAATGGGATTTGCAATTGCCAATGCAGCAGCTAATTTAGGTGCAGAAGTTATATTAATTTCTGGTCCAACACATCAACAAATAAAACATTCTTTCGTTAAAAGAATAGATGTAGTTTCTGCTGATGACATGTACAATCAAGCTCACA
>JBNMNZ010000234.1:0-3721 GCA_051276605.1 Polaribacter sp.
CTTTATTTTCTGTACAGCTTTCTATACATAAGGAAATGGCTAAAAGAAGAAAGTATTTTTTCATTTTCATGGAATTTTAATACGTGTAAATATACAGTTTACTAAAAGACAAAAAACGCAATCAAATGAATGATTGCGTTTTAATTATTTTAAGAAAATATGTTTTTCTTGTAAGATTCTGAAACAAGTTCAGTACGACAAGTTATTTCACTTCTTCAAATTCTACATCTTCAACATTGTCTCCTTTAGCATCTTCTGCCGCAGGTTCACCTTGTTGAGCACCAGTATCAGCTCCTGCAGCTCCTTGTTCGGCAGCATACATTTCTTCAGAGGCAACTTTCCAAGCTTCATTAATCGTTTCCATTGCAGCGTCAATTTGTGCAATATCTTTAGATTCATGAGCAGCTTTTAATGCAACTAAAGCAGCTTCAATTGGTCCTTTTTTATCATCAGATAATTTATCACCAAATTCCTTTAATTGTTTTTCCGTTTGGAAAATCATAGAATCAGCTTCGTTGATTTTTTCTGCAGTTTCTTTTGCAGCTTTATCAGCATCAGCATTTTCTTCTGCTTCTTGTCTCATTTTAGCGATATCTTCTTCAGATAAACCAGAAGAAGCTTCAATTCTAATTTCGTGAGATTTGTTAGTTCCTTTATCTAAAGCAGAAACTTTAATGATACCATTTGCATCAATATCAAAAGTTACTTCAACTTGAGGAACTCCTCTTTGAGCTGGAGGTAATCCATCTAAATGAAAACGTCCAATCGTATTATTATCTGCAGCCATTGCTCTTTCACCTTGTAAAACATGAATTTCAACAGATGGTTGATTGTCTACTGCTGTAGAAAATACTTGTGATTTTTTAGTTGGAATGGTTGTGTTTGCATCAATTAATTTTGTGAAAACATTTCCCATTGTTTCAATACCTAAAGATAAAGGTGTAACGTCTAATAACAATACATCTTTTACATCTCCAGATAAAACTCCACCCTGAATTGCAGCTCCTAAAGCAACAACTTCATCAGGATTTACACCTTTACTTGGTGATTTTTTAAAGAATTTCTCTACCGCTTCTTGTACAGCAGGTATTCTTGTAGAACCACCAACTAAAACAACTTCATCAATATCAGCAATTGTCAAATCAGCATTTTTTAACGCTTTTTGACAAGGTGCAATTGTTCTTTTTACTAAATCATCTATTAAAGCTTCAAATTTAGATCTTGTCATTGTTCTTACCAAGTGTTTTGGTCCACTAGCAGTAGCCGTAATATATGGTAAGTTAATTTCTGTTGACGTTGTACTAGATAATTCTATTTTTGCTTTTTCAGCAGCTTCTTTTAAACGTTGTAAAGACATTGGGTCTTTACGTAAATCCATTCCTTCTTCAGCGTTAAATTCATCTGCTAACCAGTTGATTATTTTTTCATCAACATCATCACCACCTAAATGGGTATCTCCATCTGTAGCTAATACTTCAAAAACACCATCTCCTAATTCTAGGATAGAAACATCATGCGTTCCACCACCAAAATCAAAAACAACAATTTTCTTATCGTCATGAGATTTATCTAATCCATAAGCTAATGCAGCAGCAGTTGGCTCATTTATAATTCTTTTTACTTGTAAGCCTGCAATTTCACCAGCTTCTTTCGTTGCTTGACGTTGTGCATCATTAAAATATGCTGGTACAGTAATAACTGCTTCAGTAACCTCTGTTCCTAAATAGTCTTCAGCAGTTTTTTTCATTTTTTGTAACACCATTGCAGAAATTTCTTGAGGCGTATATAAACGACCGTCAATATCTACTCTAGGTGTGTCATTGTCTCCTTTAACTACTTTATAAGGAACTCTTCCAGCTTCTTTAGAAGACTCAGAAAATTTATTACCCATAAAACGTTTAATAGAATAAACTGTTTTTGTAGGGTTAGTTACAGCTTGTCTTTTAGCTGGGTCACCAACTTTACGTTCTCCTCCTTCAATAAAGGCAACAATAGATGGTGTAGTTCTTTTTCCTTCTGAATTAGGAATTACAACTGGTTCATTTCCCTCCATTACAGAAACACAAGAATTTGTTGTTCCTAAATCGATTCCAATTATTTTACTCATAATAATGTATTTATATTAATTTTTTATATTCAATTTACATTTTTCTAATAGTCAAATGCTATGCCAACTGCTTTTTGACTTGAAAATGTCAGTTTTTATAAAAAATAATTAAAATTGATGTGACATTATGACATAAGTAGTGTCTAATGTTTTATAGTGTGACTAGTTGAAGAGTATTTTATTTTCTTATATTTGAATGATTCAATTAAAATGAAATAGTATCTAATAAATTAAAAATGAAATCATGAGTAAATTTGATGAAAAAGTAACTTTATATAAGAAATTTATGGACGATAGAGATCTACGTTATAATCTAGAATTATTAACTGCTGTAACGAAAGGTCTGGGGCCATCTATCTATAAGTTAGATGCAGAAACTGTTTCTGGTTCTGATGCTAAAGAATTAGCTACTGTAAAAAATAACTTCTTAATTAAAAAGTTAGGATTAGTCGATAGTAAAGAATTAGATGCTAGAATTGATGAAGTGATGGAAAGAATTGGGAAGTCTGAAAGAAAAAAATATAGAGCAGTAGTTTACTATATGCTAATGAAAAACTTTGATAAAGAATCTGTTTACGGTTTCTAAATCGTTTCTTTTTATTAATATAAAAAAATCTAATTCATATGAGTTAGATTTTTTACATTTACACTAATTATAAGATTAAATTTTACGAATGTCGCAATTTATTAGTGTTTTTGATATGCTCAAAATTGGTGTTGGTCCATCAAGTTCTCATACTCTTGGGCCTTGGAGAGCTGCCCAACAATGGGTTAAAGTTTTAATAAATAACAATCTATTTCATCAAATTGATGGGATTAGAATAGACCTATTTGGTTCTTTATCTTTAACAGGAAAAGGTCATGCCACTGATTATGCCATCTTATTGGGTTTAAGTGGTACCGATCCTGAATATATTCCTATTGATGATATTGAGCAGCTTATCAATCAAATAAAAAATCAAAATAAATTACAATTTAACAACGAAAAAGAAATTTCTTTTTCAATAGATAATGTTGTTTTTAATCAAGACTTTCTTCCTTTTCATTCAAATGGAATACGATTTAGAGGATTTTGTAAAGGCAAAGAAATTTCTACACAAACCTATTACTCTATTGGTGGAGGTTTTATTGTACAAGAAAACGATCATCTAGAAGAAGCGATAGAAATTACAAAAAAGAACTTTCCATTTCCTATTAATAGAGCGATTCAATTAGAAGAGTATTGTGAAAAAGAAAATTTATTAATTTCGGATATTGTTCTAAAAAATGAACTGGAATTGCGTTCTTCTGATGAAATAGACCTTGAGTTATCGAGAATATGGGAAACCATGTTAGAGTGTATGTATATAGGTTGTCATACAGAAGGGAAACTTCCTGGGGGATTAAATGTAAAAAGACGTGCTTTTGATACACATCAAAAATTAATTAAAGAGACCAGTTATACAAACCCCGAAGAATGGGTTGCCGCAATAAGAAGTACTGAAGTAAAATTTAGAGAAATTTTAAAATGGGTAAGTTGTTTTGCGCTTGCTGTAAATGAAGTAAATGCAGCTCTAGGTAGAGTTGTAACAGCGCCAACAAACGGAAGCGCAGGTGTAATTCCTGCAGTTTTAA
>JBNMNZ010000235.1:0-3719 GCA_051276605.1 Polaribacter sp.
CAATAATCATTGCACTAGCACCTCCACCACCATTGCAAATTGCAGCAGCACCAATTTTGGCATTATTTTGTTTTAAGATTGATGTTAAAGCAATTACAATTCTTGCACCAGAAACACCCAAAGGATGACCTAAGGAAACAGCTCCGCCATTTACGTTTACAGTATCATCTGTAAGACCTAAAATTTTCATATTGGCTAATCCGACAATAGAAAATGCTTCATTTAATTCAAAATAATCGACATCATCTATAGATATGTTTGCTTTTGCTAAGGCTTTTGGTAATGCTTTTGCAGGTGCAGTCGTGAACCATTCAGGTTCATGAGCAGCATCTGCAAAACTTTTTATTTTTGCAAGCGGAGTTATATTTAATTCTTTGGCCTTTTCAGCAGACATTAAAATCAACGCTGCACCACCATCATTTATGGTAGATGCATTTGCGGCAGTTACAGTTCCATCTTTAGTGAAAGCAGCTCTTAAAGCTGGAATTTTATCCATTTTCACGTTCTTGTATTCTTCATCTTCAGAAAAAATAACGGGTTCTCCTCTTCTTTGTGGAATTGAAACTGGGACGATTTCGTCATTAAATTTACCTTCTCTCCAAGCTTTTGCCGAGCGATTGTAAGATTGAATTGCAAATGTATCTTGATCTTCTCTAGAAAACTCATATTTTGTAGCACATTCGTCAGCACAAACTCCCATGGCAACTTTACCATAAGCATCTACTAAACCGTCTCTTTGCATACCATCTTCCATGGTAATTAGACCAAATTTAGAGCCATTTCTTGCATGTTGATAATGAGGAATTGAACTCATGTTTTCCATTCCGCCAGCAACAACAATATCTGCATCACCTAAAGAGATTGTTTGAGCGGCTAACATTATCGCTTTCATTCCAGAAGCACAAACTTTATTTACAGTTGTACAAGGAACAGTGTTAGGAATTCCTGCGTATATTGCAGCTTGTCTAGCAGGTGCTTGTCCCAAGCCCGCAGAAACTACATTTCCCATAAAAACTTCGTCTACTAGATTAGCATCTAAGTTTATTTTTTCTAAAGCTCCCCTTATGGCGATTGCTCCTAATTTTGTGGCAGGTATTGAAGATAAACTCCCCATAAAACTTCCTATTGGTGTTCTCGCTACTGATACAATTACAACATCTTTCATACTCTGAATTTATCGTTTTCATTCAAAAATTATATTGCTAAAATAACCAAATAAAATCAAAAAGAAATCTTAATAGATGTGTAATTTTTAAGCGTCACAATTTTACTGTAAATTTGTTATAATAAGAACGATAACGATGAGTGAAATAGTAAACAAAATCTACAGAAATAATACCATCATCTATAAGGTGTTTTTATTTTTAATTACAACGATAGCAATCGTGTATTTGTTTCCAAAAGGAGGTCAGTTTAAATACGATTTTAACAATGGTCAACTTTGGAAATATGATAATTTATATGCCCCTTTTGATTTTGCAATTCAGAAAACTGCTGAAGAAATTACTATTGAAAAAAAACAAATTGAGGTCAATGCAAAACTGTATTTTAAATATGATACCAATATAATTACTGATGTAAAATTAAATTTTAAAAATAGAATATCTCAAATAAATTTTAGTGATTCTTTAACTGTTGATGAAATTAATCGACTAACAAATACAGGGGAGAATGTTATACAAAAGATATATAGCGTTGGTTTTCTTGAAGTTGTAAGTGAGGGGAGGCTCTCTGCGCAAGATCAAATAGTTGCCTTAAAAAAAGAGAATGAAGTACAAGATGTTTTATTTAAAAACTTCTTAACTTCAAAGAATGTTTTGGCAATTATCAATACTAATTTAGAAGATGAGCCTTCTACAAATGCCCGAAAATTATTTTTAAATATTTTAGCGGGAATTATAAAACCTAATGTTTCTTACGATAAAGTTTTATCTAATAAAATAATTGACAGTGAGATAAGTCATATTACTTATACGAAAGGAAAAGTTGCGTCAGACGAGCTTATTATTTTAAAAGGTGATATTGTTAAAGATAGGAAACTGGCCATTCTAAATTCTTTAAAAAGTGAGTTTGAATCTAAAGTATGGACAGATTCAAATTATAATTGGATTGTTTTTGGATATACGATATTGGTTTCTTTAGCCTTATTGATGTTATTATTATTTTTATACAAAAATCGATTAGAAATCTTTAATAATAATACCAAGGTAACATTCATTTTTTTTAATGTACTTACCATGATTTTTATCCAAACATTGGTTATAAAATATAATTCAGATTATTTATATATTGTACCATTAAGTATACTACCCATAATTTTAAAAGCATTTTTTGATGCTCGACTGGGACTGTTTACGCATGTTTTAACAGTGTTACTTTTAGGTTATATTGTGCCGAATAGTTTTGAATTTATTTATTTACATATTATTGCTGGTATTGTAACAATACTGACTGTTTCGGAGTTGTATAAAAGAGCAAATTTATTTATTTCGGTGGCACAGATTACACTAATTTATATGATTACCTACTTTGCTTTTTCTATCATAAAAGAAGGAAATGCATCACAAATAAATGGTGACTATTTTATACTGTTTGCTTTAAATGGCTTGTTGTCCTTCTTGTCTTTAATTATCATTTATATTTATGAGAAAGTCTTTGGATTAGTTTCTGATGTTACGCTGTTAGAGCTTTCAAATACAAATACAAAGCTTTTAAGAGAGTTGAATGAAAAAGCTCCAGGAACATTTCAGCATTCAATGCAAGTGGCTAATTTAGCAGAAGCTGCAGCGAATGAAATAGGAGCTAACTCGATGTTGGTGAGAACAGGCGCATTGTATCACGACATTGGTAAAATGTTAAACCCAATGTATTTTATTGAAAATCAATCTACAGGTGTAAACCCACACAATGATTTATCTCCTAGAGACAGTACTAAAATTATTACAGACCATGTTATAAAAGGAGTTGAGCTAGCTAAAAAACACAATTTACCAGATAGAATTATAGATTTTATAAGAACACATCATGGAACAAGTTCTACCTATTATTTTTATAAAAAAGAACAAGAATTAAATCCAGAGACCAAAGTTGATATTAAAAAATTTCAATATCAAGGACCAATTCCATTCTCAAAAGAAACAGCAATTCTAATGATGTGTGACGCTGCAGAAGCCGCTTCAAAAAGCATAAAACATCCTACAGCACAATCAATCAGTGATTTAATAGATAAAATTATAGATAAACAAATGGCTGATAATCAGTTTTTAAATTCTGATATTACTTTTAGAGAAATTAAAGTTATTAAGAAAGTGATAAAGAAAAAGTTGATGAATATTTATCATTTAAGATTAGAATATCCAGAATAAAAAAAAGGTAATAAAAAGATAAAAAAATCTTGCTATTTTGTAATTGTAATACTACATTTGCACTCGCAATTTTTAACTCAAGCTTTAAGTTTGAAGTCGAAAGGAGAGATGGCAGAGTGGTAATGCAGCAGATTGCTAATCTGTCGACCTTAGGGTCGCCAGGGTTCGAGTCCCTGTCTCTCCGCTAAAATATTGCGCTCGGGGTGTAGCGTAGCCCGGTCATCGCGCCTCGTTTGGGACGAGGAGGTCGCAGGTTCGAATCCTGCCACCCCGACACAGTTGTACGTAGCAACTTTAAAACTACGGGCTCTTAGCTCAGCTGGATAGAGCACCTCCCTTCTAAGGAGGCGGTCG
>JBNMNZ010000236.1:0-3689 GCA_051276605.1 Polaribacter sp.
ATTCAAATATTTTAGGAAAAACACATTCTGCAGAAGTAATTATCAATTCATTTGATTTTGGAAAAATCTCTCAATTACAGAAAGAAAGTAGATGGGATTTGTTAGATGAAATGATGGCAAATGCAGGGAAAAGTTTAGAAAATGCTGGAGCTAACTGTATTATAATTTGTGCAAATACAATGCACTTATGCATAGATGCTGTTAGAAATGTGGTCGCTATTCCTGTGATCCATATTGCAGAAGCTACTTCTAAAAGTATAACTGAAAAGAGAATTAAAAAAGTTGTTTTATTAGGGACAAAATATACAATGGAAAAAGATTTTTTTATTGATATTTTAACTTCATTTGGTATTGAAACTATGATTCCTAATCTTGAAGAAAGAGATTTAATTCATCGTGTTATCTATGATGAACTCTCTACAGGAAACATAAATCCAGTTTCAAAAGAAAAGTATTTAGAAATTATAAATAAACTTGTTAAAAGTGGGGCAGAAGGTGTTATTTTAGGATGCACGGAAATACCATTATTAATACAACAACAAGATGTTTCTGTACCTGTTTTTGATACTACAGAAATTCATGCAACTGCAGCTTTTGAGTTTTCGATGAAATAAAGCATTATTAATTTGAGAGCCATAATTTTAAGAGATATTAAACTTCTTTCTTAAAAAAATAGTTGTTATTACTGCGAAAGGAGGAATCCATACTTGATAAATCATAAAAGTTACTGCATCTTCTCAAAGAACGTCAGCTCGTAATTTGGCAATAAATCAGGATTTGTAATTTTGATAATGTCTTTTAAAACTAAGTCGGGTCTTGTAGGTGCTAATTCGTAATAAATTACGCCACCAGTTTTTCCTTTTTTTGTTGAAGGAGTATAGATTCTGTTATTATTAAAAGCAGCAAATTCAGCATAGATTTGATTGCTTTGAAGTAATTGTTCTTTTGATGAGAAGTAACCAGGAGCAATCCAGAAATCAGCGTTTCTACCTGTATCAAAAACACTTTCAAAGCTTAAAGATAAACTTCCTTTTCCTTTAGAATCTTTCCATAAATAATTAAGATTTGCATCTTTTAAAAACTGCGCAACAAAACTATCCCCTGCAGGTAAATTCCAGATATCTTTACTCATAATAGCTCCAGACAAAATAGTTTGCTTTTTGTTTGATTTTAATGCAATTTTTTTTGCTTCTAAATAATTATTTTTAATTGTACTAAAAATACTATCAGCTTGTTTTTCCTTATCAAATAAAACACCAAAAAATTTAATCCATTCTGCTCTTCCTAAAGGGGTTTCTTCTAACCAATCTCCATTATATATTACAGGTATTCCTGCTTTTTGAGCAGTTGTCAAACTTTTATCAGCAGAGGTTACACTATAACCAACGACCAAATCAGGTTTTAAATCTAATAAAATCTCAGTATTTAGAGAACTTTCTTTTCCAATTTCTGTAATATTTCCAGCATCAATTAATTGTCTTGTTTTTTCTGAAGAAATATATTTAGCGTATGGAAAGCCAATAATAGAAGATTCTTCATTTAACAACTCTACCATTGGTATATGTGTTGTAGAAGTCACTACTATTTTTTCTACCGGAACTTTAATAATTATTTTTTTATAATCAATAATAGCATTTGGATTTTTTTTATGAATCTCATATTCAAAAATAGCTTCAGAATTTTGATAAGCAGATTTTATTATCAATTTTTTTATCCCATTTTCATCAATAATATCAAAACCTTTGGCATATTTAATCTTACTTTTTGATGGCGTTTTAGCATCAATTTTAACATCCTCTTTTTTACAAGAAAAAGCAAATATAATAAGAATCAGAAGAAAATAATTAGGTGTTCGTCGCATCATTAAAAATAATTATAGAACAAGATTACAAAAATGTTTTTTAATATCAATTTAAAAACTACTTTTGCATCGATTTTGGTTTTGATGTTGAAATCATTTTACATCAAATTAAAAGGGAATCTGGTTAAAATCCAGAACTGTTCCCGCAACTGTAAGTTTATGCTGATTTTTTCTCAGTACCTCACAAGAGGATGTTATTAATTCTTAAACCACTGACAATTATTGTTGGGAAGGTATAATAACATAAAAACAAGTCAGGAGACCTGCCTAAAATTAAAAAAAAAGAGTTAAAAACTTTCGGGATAGAAGTTTATGTACTTATCTATATTCGTACACGAAATTTACCTGATTTATTGTAAATCAAATTTATTAAAATGAAAAAACAATTATTAATTGTGGGTGTTTTGGCATATAGTTTTGTCAGCACAAACCTTTTTTCGCAAAAAAAACAAGTGAAAAAAGCCAAAGTAGAAACTTTAGACGAAGTTGTTGTAACAGCAACAAAATTTAGCCTAAAAAAAGAGAATACAGGTAAAGTAATTAACAAAATTACTCAAAAACAATTGCAGCAAAATGCGGGGAAATCAATTATTGAAATCTTAAATACAGTTGCAGGTATTGATGTGAGAGGTGTAAATGCAAATGCGTCCGAGCCTAGGAGTATTAATATTAGAGGTGGAAGAAGTAGACAAGTTTTAGTATTGATTGATGGTGTGCCGGTTACAGATCAATCTGCAATTAACCAGGAATTTGATTTACGTTTATTAAGTATAAATCAGATAGAAAGTATCGAGATTTTAAAAGGAGCTTCATCAACATTATATGGTTCTGGAGCTGCAACAGGTGTTATTAATATCATTTTAAAGAAAGCAACTAAAGATAAAATTACTGGTTCTTTCGAAACTAGTTTGGGCACAAATAATACAGCACAGGTTTCTGGAAGTGGTTTGTCTGATAAAAACCAGAATGTAGCTTTAAACGGTACTTTAGGAAACTTTAATTTCTTAAGTTCTTTTAGTATTACTGGTGTTGATGGAATGTCATCGGCTAAGGGTGCCGGTTTTAATGATGAAAATGATATTTTTTATAGTAAAAATGCGTTGGTGAAATTGGGTTATAAAGTAAATAGTCAGTTTTCTGTAGAAACGTTTTTAAATTATGATATATTTGATTACGATTTTGATGGAGGTGCATTTTCTGACAATGATGTAAATAAAGGAAATCAAGAGCAATTTAGATTTGGAATTAAGCCAAGTTTCAAATATAATAAAGGACAGTTATATTTTTTAGCTTCTGTAAATGAGGTAAAGAGAAATTTAAATCAGTTTAATACTTTTTCTAATACATTAGATAATTATCAATTTACTGGAAGAAGTATACATGTTGATTTGGTAAATAAATATGAGTTTTCTAAAAAGATTCAATTAATAACGGGAATTAACTACCAAGAGCATAGCAATCAAACAGAAACACCATTTGCAACGATCGATAAAAATATTGCTAATTTTAACACAATTGATCCTTATGCAAGTGTTGTTTATATTTCTGATTTTGGTTTAAGTGCAAATTTAGGGGGGCGTTTAAATATGCATAATGTATATGGAAATCATCTTGTTTATGACGGAAACCTAGCCTATGCACTTTTAAAGAATGAAGATGTTTCAGTAAAATTATTGTCTTCATATAGCACAGCGTTTATTGCGCCAAGTTTGTATCAATTGTATGATGGTTTTGCAGGAAATATTGATTTAAAACCAGAATCTAATAAAACTTTTGAAGCAGGGTTTGATGTAAGTTACCAAGATTGGGTTCAGTTTGATGCAGTATA
>JBNMNZ010000237.1:0-3674 GCA_051276605.1 Polaribacter sp.
TTTTTTACCACAGTACTTTGTTGTGGTGCGGTTTTTATCTGTTCAATTATTATTTTTGCTATTAGGTTTTATAATCATTCTAAAAGATTGGTCTTTATAAATATAATATCCCAACCAGTTATATAGAGCTCTTAATTTACTCTTGAAATTGACAAGTCCCATAATATGAACAAAAATCCAGATGAGCCAAGATAAAAAGCCACTCATAGCATATTTTTGGTTTGGAAAATCTAATACGGCTTTATTTCTTCCGATAATAGCCAAAGAACCTTTGTCTTTGTAGCCAAAAGCTTTCCATACTTCTTGATTTTTTAATAAATTCTCTGCTAAGTTTTTTGCCTGTTGTATTGCGGGTTGCGCCACCTGCGGATGCCCGTCAGGATAATTTTTATCTCCATCTATTAAAGCACAATCTCCTAAAGCATAAATATTGTCAGATAAATAAACCTTATTAAACTGATCTGTTTTTAATCTTTTACCCTGTCCAAAACTATCTGGATGAAAACCTTCAAATACTTTGGCCTGCACTCCTGCCGCCCAAATTAAATTTTTAGTATCAATGCTCTTTCCGTTAGATAACTGTACACTTTCACCATCAAAATCTTCAACAAAAGTATCCATTAAAAGATGCACTCCATAAGCAGCCAACTTTTTAGCAGCATATTTCTGAGCATGCAGTGACATGGATGACAAAACCGCTTTTTGACCGTCGACTAAATAAATTTCTCCAAGTTCTTCTTCTTTTAACTCTGGATAATCTTTCATAATTACAGAGCCACTCAACTCTGCTATAATTCCAGAAAGCTCTACCCCTGTTGGTCCTGCGCCAGCAATTACAAAAGTTAGGTATTTTTTTCTTTCCGCTGCATTCTCAATTCTTGTTGCTAAGTCTAAACGTGTTAAAATGGTATTTCGCAGTGACAAGGCGTCACTTATTGTTTTCATTGGTAAGCATTTTTCTTCGATATTTTTATTGCCAAAGTAATTTGTTTCTGTACCTGTTGCCATGATTAAAAAATCATATGACAACTCGCCATTATTTAGAATTATTTTGTTCTCGTCGGGCACTACTTTTTCAAGAGAACCAAGTCTAAAACGTACGTTTTTAAAATTACGAAGAATTTTACGAAAAGGATAGCTAATTGCTGATGGCTCCATGAAACCACTAGAAACTTGATATATTAATGGTGCAAAAAAATTATAGTTGTTGCTGTCCACTAAAATAATATCGTATTTTTTTGAATTCCCTAAGCGTTTGATAAGCTCTAATCCCGCAAAGCCCCCACCAATAATAATAATTTTTTTACGTAAATCCATGTTCTTTAGAAAATAGTTGTTTTTAACGGTTAGTATAAGAATAGTAAGGGATTAAAGACGCACTTACTTTCAGGTTTAGTACTTAGCCAAATTTATAACTTTACCGTTAATTTTATTTAAACCGTCAAATTGTAAATTTGGCTGACTTTTTTAATATTCACCAACTTTGGGTTTGCCACTTAACCCTTATTATTTTTATACATTGTTACCCAACGTTTTTCATTCGTTTACAGAACTCCAATTTTCTCCTCTTTTTATCCTATGAATTTGCGTATCAGATACTCCAAAACGTTTTGCGATAAGATTAATTCTAGTTCTGTTATTTTTTAATTGGCGTTTAATAATTTTTACTTTTCCTTCGCTTAACTTACCAATATTTTTACTTCTTTTTTCAACAATTCCTTCCCAATTTGGATTGTTAAATTGATGAAGTTCTTTTTCTCTTTTGGTAGCCCATTTTAGATTTTCAATTCGATTGTCGGCTTTGTCATAATTCAAATGAATAACGCAGATTCCGTTATTTTTTTCCAGAAAATGTTCCGCAACAATTTTATGCACGTATCTACTTGTCTGTTTTCCGTTATTTTTTTGTTTAAGTGGTAAATTCTGATATCCGTTTATAAAATATTTTTTTACTAAAAATTCTTTATTTGTTTTGCAGTTTATAATTCTAGCGTAATTTGATATTTTAAACTTTTCCTTTTCAGAAATCTTATCATCAAATTCAATCTCTTTCCATTCTTCATTCCAATAATTTCTTATCATTCTCGTTTTTTTTCCAATGTTGGGTAACGGTTTTCGCTATGATTGCGTTGCGGAGAAATCCGATAGGATTTTTCGGCTAAGCAACAAATTTAGCAAATAAGCATGAATTATAGACAGAGTTAGCAAACGTTTTCCTGAATATCTACTCAATAATTAATTTGTTATTTAGAATTATATTCGAGTCTAATCTGACTTTTAGAATAAATGTACCTGATGATAAATCAGATACGTCAATGTTTTTAAAATCTGAATTTCTATGCTTAATTAACCTTCCAGTTAAATCAAAAATATCAATTCGTTTTATATGTTCCGTGTTGTCAACATTTAAAATAGATTTCGCAGGGTTAGGATAGATATGAAGATTATTCTAGGTGAAATTATCATTGGACAAATTAATCTCACAATTTTCTAGTAGGGCTGGATATAAGCTTTCTTGTATTGTATAATTTGGAACAGTGTTTCTAAATTCCTCAGTAAAAAAGTAACAGTTTAAACCTTCCATATCATTTAGATTGGAATTGTTGTCAATAGTGAAATATTTAGATACGTTAACAGTAGTTAAATTTTCTAAACCATTTAAGTTTGTGAGGGATGGGCAAAAAGTAATTCGGAAAGACCCCCCATAACGCTTTCCGAACTTTCCAATCCTTCAAGGCTCGTAAGGTTTGGCATAAAATAAATGGAACGCTGATCAAATCCTTGTTGACCTTCTGTTTGTAGATTATTTAAACCTTGTAAATTTGTTGTAGTTATTTGTAAAATCAATAATCTCTCAGTTACACTAACTAGGTTTATAAATGCAAATAGATATGTAATTTCCCAATAATCAGGGCCAGCGTCACCAATCCATAAATTTTTTAATGAAGTGTAGTTAGGGTAATCGACAATAAAATTAGCTACAGTTTCTTGAGTTATTGCTGAAAAAAAATCATCAGATGGACATTGTCCATACAAATTGATATTAATAAAAAAATAACCAATAATATTTTAATTTGTTTAAAATATAGTTCTCTTTTCATTCGTTTGGTATTTTAAGTTTGCTAACGATTTTCTATAAGATTTGTCGCGCCTGGCGCAGCTTGAATAAGCCCGCTTTTTTGACGGGGCTGGAAGCGGCTAAACCGACCAACGCCTTTCTTTCCTCCAAGTTAACTGAGCCGCGTGCGAATAAGCAAGGCAAGCAAGTTCGTATTTTTCGGAATTTCAAGTTGCTAATATTTGTTGAAATTACTCAATTATTGATGTCTTAGCGCCATGAATTTTATACGTTGTTACCATTAGTTATATCAAATACAAATTTATGTATCTTTCCATTCAACTAATCAAGTCTAGGCTTTCTCTCTTACTCTTTGAGTTGATTTTAGACGAATCTTAAAAACTCAATTCATGAAAAAAATCACACTCGCTTGCTTATTGTTGTTTTGTATTACATCGTTTGCTCAACAAGGTATTAATTACAAAGCTTTAATTAAAGACGGATCTGGAGTTCTAGTTTCCAGTACTCCTATCGATGTTACCTTTATTATATTAGATGGAGCGGCCAATGTGTATGAAGAAACCCATGCACCTACCACAGATGCCAATGGGATTGT
>JBNMNZ010000238.1:0-3656 GCA_051276605.1 Polaribacter sp.
TTCTTTTACTCATTTCTTGCATGAGTTTTTCCAATAAAGAGGAGGTTTCTAAAGCCCCTTTTGTGCCCACAAAAGAAACTAAAGTAGCCTATTTTGCTAGTGGTTGTTTTTGGTGTGTAGAAGCCATTTTTGAAAGTGTAATAGGAGTAGAGGAGGCTATTTCTGGTTATGCAGGCGGACATACAAAAAATCCTACATATAAATCTACTGGGACAGGAACTACAGGTCATTCGGAGACTGTTGCTGTGTATTATAATTCTTCAAAAGTAAGTTTCGAAACTTTGGTTGCCGTTTTTTTTGGTTCTCATGATCCAACAACTGTAAATGGGCAACACCCAGATTATGGTTCGCAATACAGATCTATTGCTTTTTATAAAACGGATTCAGAAAAGCAAATTATAGATACTGTAATTACCAAATTAAATAGCGAAGTTTATAATGGTAAAGTTGCTACAGAAGTTATGAAACATACTAAGTTTTACGAAGCTGAAGAATACCATCAAAATTTTGAAAGGAGAAATCCAAATCAAGGCTATGTAAAAGCGGTTTCTGTGCCGAGATTAAATAAATTTAAAAAGAAGTTTCCTGAATTGTTGAAAAATGGAAAACATTAGGTTTTAGTTTAGTTCGGCCAATCTTAAATTATTAAAACCACTTTTTTTAGTTGTAGTTAAAATAGTGTCATACAATTATATTTAAATCCTCAAAATATTATTCAGTAGCACCGTGACTTTTTGCAGTTTCAATCCAATGTTCAGCAATTCCTTTTGTATCAGCTCCTAATCCTCTAGACAAATGCAATGCGACTCCCATTATTAAAACAGCACCTTCATGAAGTTCTTGATTTGTTGTTACACTTTCTAATTCTTCTTGTGCTTTTAATTGTAGTATATCATTGTGTTTTTGCACAAAAGTAATGGGATTCTGAATATTATCTGTTATTGCAGGGATCATTAAACAGTCGATCCACTCATTACCAATTCTTTTTGCTAAGACCTCGGGAAGCTCGTTGCTCATTTCTCGCCATAATGCAAGTGTGTTCGTATCTTTAGATTTAGTTAAGCCTGAATTTAGCAATAACTCAAAAGCAATATCAGCGATGTTTTGCATAACGATTAAATAGGCATCTTGTGCCTTTTCGAATGGATCTGCTTCTTGCCCTTTAAGATATTCGCCTACACTAAGTTTTGGTAATTCTAAAACTTCAGCGCAGTCTGTCAAACAAGGAAATGTATCCCCTTCGTAAATATAATGTGCTGTATCAAATTGTATTTGACGCCCTAATGGATATAAACGACACGCTAATGGTCGACCTTGGTGAACGCTGCAGCCAACATTATCCAGATATTGACTGCATGCTTGTTGTCCTTTTTTATCTTGTTTTCCATCAAAGCGTAATCGAATACCACCAAACTCACAATACAAATCACGAAATTCTCTTGGCGTAATTTTCTTTTCTTGACTAAAACGGAATAGCTCCCATGGATTTAACATTACAGCTTTACCAAAACAGCAGGTTCCAGATCGAGAACAGGTAAGTGGTAATATACTTTTAGAGCTGAGTTTAGTTGTTTGCATTGATTTTGGTATTTTACGACAGTATGGTTAAATGAAAGTACGACAAACGCTAAAAATTATAAGGCGTAATTGAAATGTAACTATTTTATTTATCCTAAGTAAAATTGATAGGGTTAGATAATTTGTTAGCTATTAATTCTTTTTATATTGATCTATTTGAACCGCAACTTAAAGCGAAGTTATGATTTTTTTCTAAAAATTAATCGGACAAAATGCTTTTTAAAACTAAAAAACCTCACAAAAGGTGAGGTTTTTTTCTTCTATTTAAAAGAAATTATTTTTTTACTTCTGCTTCTTTAACACCAAGTTTAGCCATAACTAATGCAGTAATATCAAATTTTTCATCTATGTAAACAAACTGATTTCCTGTACTTGTTAATACTTGTGTATACCCATTTTCTTTAGAAACTGTATTAATAGCGTCATTTAATATTTTGTACAATGGACGCATTAACTCATTCTGTTTTAATTGCATTAATTTATTACCATTCGTTTGATATTTTTTAATGTCTTGTTCTAAAGCAGCAATTTCGTTAATTAATGTTTTTTTCATTAATTCGCCCATTTCTTTTTCTTTCTTTTTAAAATCGTCAACTCTAGCTTGATAATTTTGAGTTTTAAGAGAAAAAGAAGAATCTAATTTTGCTCCATAAGCTTGTGTTCTTAACATAACAATTTTAGCTTCTGGCATTAAACTCATAATATAATCGCTATCAATTGTACCAACTTTTGATTGTGCAATTGATACAGTGCTTATAAAAGCAATTAAAAGAATTGTAATTTTTGATTTCATGATATGATTTTAGTTTCGCAAAGATATAAAAGTAGCTGAATTATGAAAATTTAGAAGTGCTAAAATGCATTAATTTTATCAGAAATTTTAAGAATTATTTCGCTGATATTTGTTTGATAATCAAACCATAACGTTTCTTCATCTTTTTTAAACCAAGTACCTTGTCTTTTTGCAAAACGTCTCGTGTTTTTTTTGATTTCAGATATTGCAAAATCTTTTGTAATATCACCATCTAAGAAAGAGAATAATTCTCGGTAACCTACAGTTTGTAAGGCATTTAGTTTTTTATTGGGATGTAATTTTTTAGCTTCTTCTAACAAGCCATTTGCCATCATTCGATCTACTCTTTGGTTTATTCGGTTGTAAATAATTCCTCTATCTGCATGTAATCCAATTTTAATTGAATTAAACTTTCTTGGAGCTTTTGGTTGGTTTTTAAAAGTAGAGTAGGGCGAATTACTACCAATACAAATCTCTAAGGCTCTCATAACTCTATGAGGATTATCGATAGCAATCGTGTTATAGGTTTCTAAATCTAATTCTATTAATTTTTCTTGAAGTGTTTCAATTCCTTTTTCGTGCAATTGAGTGGTTAATTCTTCCCTAATTTTCGGGTCTACTTCTGGAAAATAATCCAATCCTTTTAAAACAGCATCGATATACAATCCACTACCGCCAACCATTACCTGAACAGAGTTTTCTTGAAATAAAGTGTCTAATTTTTGAAGTGCATCTCTTTCAAAAGAACCAACATTATAATCTTCAAAAATGCTTCTATTTTGTATAAAATGATGTTTAGCAGCTGCTAATTCATCTGTTTCAGGAACAGCAGTACCAATAGTCATTTCTTTGAAGAACTGTCTGGAATCGCATGATATTATATCCGCATTAAAATAATTTGCTAGTTGTATGCTTAATGCAGTTTTACCAATTGCTGTAGGACCAACAATCGTTATTAAAGTATTTTTATGATTCTGCATCAGATATTTAATTGACTACCACATTTATAACAAAATTCTGCTTTATCTTTATGATTACCTGAAGCACAACTTTTACAGGATTGTGTATTAGACTCAATATCATTATTACTTTTAGTCATTTCTGAACTTACAATGCCTGTTGGTATTGCTATAATACCATACCCTAAAATCATAATAACACTTGCAATTAATTGCCCTAAAGGAGTTTGTGGAGCAATATCACCAAAACCAACTGTAGTTAGTGTTACAATTGCCCAATAAATACTTTTTGGGATGTTTATAAAACCATTTTCTTCACCTTCTAC
>JBNMNZ010000239.1:0-3644 GCA_051276605.1 Polaribacter sp.
TTTTTTCTGATGTTCTTATTGATAAGACTTTTCCGCATGAAAATGCAGCTACTAGAAAACCAAGAACAGGTTTGTTAACAAAGTACTTTTCTGAAGAATATGATTTAGAGAACTCGTTTGTTTTAGGGGATCGAATTACAGATATGGAGTTAGCGAAGAATCTAGGTGCTAAAGGGATCTATTTATCTGAGAACTTTTCATTAGGTGCTACTGAAATAGAAACTTCAAAACAAGAAATTTTAGATTGTATTGCTTTAACCAGCAAAGATTGGTCTGAAATTTATGAATTTCTAAAATTAGAAGATAGAGTTGCAGAAATCACTAGAAATACGAATGAAACAAAGATTTACATCAAATTAAATTTAGATGGTTCTGGTAAAAATGACATTTCTACAGGGTTATCTTTTTTCGACCATATGTTAGATCAAATTGGAAGACATGGTGCTATGGATTTAACCATAAAAGTTGATGGAGATTTAGAAGTCGATGAACATCACACCATTGAAGATACTATGATTGCTTTTGGGGAATTATTCAATAAAGCATTAGGTAATAAATTAGGTATTGAAAGATATGGTTTTTGTTTGCCAATGGATGATTGTTTAGCACAAGTTGCAGTTGATTTTGGTGGTAGAAATTGGTTAGAATGGGATGCTGAATTTAAACGAGAAAAAGTGGGTGATATGCCTACAGAAATGTTTTTTCATTTGTTTAAATCATTTACGGATGGGGCCAAATGTAATTTAAATATAAAAGCTGAAGGAGTAAACGAACATCATAAAATAGAAGGTATTTTTAAAGCGTTTGCTAAAGCAATGAAAATGGCTGTAAAAAGAGATTCAAATAAGATGTTTTTACCGTCAACAAAAGGAGTGTTATAGATGAAATTAGTCATTATTGATTATGGTGCTGGTAATATTAAAAGTATTCAGTTTGCCTTTAAAAGATTAGGAGTTAATGCTGTTTTATCAAATAATATTGATGAGATAAAAGGTGCTGATAAAATAATTTTCCCTGGAGTTGGAGAGGCAAGTTCTGCAATGAAGATGCTACAAGAAAGTGGACTAGATAAAATAATTCCAACCTTAAAACAACCCGTTTTGGGCATTTGTTTGGGAATGCAATTAATGTGTAATTCGTCTGAAGAAGGAAACACAAAAGGCTTAGGTATTTTTAATACTACTGTAAAAAAATTTTCAAAGGAACTTAAAGTTCCTCATATGGGATGGAATGTTATCAAAGATTTAAAATCTAGTTTGTTTTCAGGAATAAAAGAAAATGAATTTATGTATTTGATACACAGTTTTTATGCAGAGCACTGTAAAGAAACTATTGCTGCTACAGATTATGGTCTTAATTATGCATCTGGATTGCAACATAATAATTTTTACGGAGTACAATTTCATCCAGAGAAAAGTGGACTTAAAGGGGAGATACTATTGAAAAATTTTTTAGAATTATAATATGAGAATTATTCCAGCTATAGATATAATTGACGGGAAGTGTGTTCGTTTAACTAAAGGAGACTATAGTACAAAGAAAATTTATAATGAAAACCCGCTAGAAGTTGCTAAAGAATTTGAAGATGCAGGGATTACATATTTGCATGTAGTAGATTTAGATGGTGCAAAAGCAAGTACAATTGTCAACTATAGAGTATTAGAGCAGATTGCTTCCAAAACCAACTTGTACATAGATTTTGGTGGTGGATTAAAATCTGATAAAGATTTAGAAATCGCTTTTAATTCTGGTGCAAATCAAATAACAGGTGGAAGTATTGCTGTAAAAAATGCCGCAATTTTTGAAAATTGGATAGAAAAATTCGGTTCAGAAAAAATTATTTTAGGTGCTGATTTTTATCCAGATACTACTGGCGGAAAAATTGCCACGAATGGTTGGCAAGAAGAAAGCTCTTTAGCGTTAATTCCGTTTATAAAAGGATATCAGGAAAAAGGAATACAGTATGTTATTTGTACAGATATTTCTAAAGATGGCATGTTACAAGGTCCAAGTTTTGATATTTATCAAGAAATTTTATTAGAAGTAAAAGATTTAAAACTAATTGCCTCTGGAGGAATTTCAACTTTTGATGAACTTCCAAAATTAGCAGAAATGGGTTGCGAAGGAGTAATTATTGGAAAAGCGATTTATGAGAATAAAATAAGTTTAAAACAGTTAGAACAATTTATAATCAGTCAGTAACATGTTAACGAAAAGAATTATACCTTGTTTAGATATTAAAAACGGAAGAACTGTAAAAGGTGTTAATTTCGTGAACTTAATTGACGCAGGAGATCCTGTGGTTTTAGCAAAGCAATATGCAGAAATAGGAGCAGACGAATTGGTTTTTTTAGATATTTCTGCGACTTTAGAGGGCAGAAAAACCATGATTGAAATGGTGCATCAAGTTGCAGAACAAGTAAATATTCCGTTTACAGTTGGTGGCGGAATTTCATCGGTTGCTGACGTAGATTTATTATTAAAATCTGGTGCCGATAAAGTGTCTATAAATTCCTCCGCAATAAAAAGACCAGATTTAGTCAACGAATTGGCAGAAAAATTCGGAAATCAATGTGTGGTAGTGGCTATTGATGCAAAAGAAATTGATGGAGAATGGATTGTACATTTAGCGGGAGGAACCATTGCTACTGAATTGAATTTATTCGATTGGGCAAAAGAAGTAGAAAAACGTGGAGCAGGAGAAATTTTGTTTACTTCGATGAATAATGACGGAACCAAAGCAGGTTTTGCAAATGTAGCTTTGGCAAAATTATCAACTGAATTAAATATTCCTATCATAGCTTCAGGTGGGGCAGGATCTGTACAACATTTTATTGATACTTTTAACATTGGAAAATCTGACGCAGCCCTAGCAGCAAGTGTTTTTCACTTTGGAGAAATTTCAATTTTAGAATTAAAAAAAGCGTTAAAAAACAAAAATATTCCAGTTCGAATCTAAATCTTGTAAAAATGAAAAAATTACAGATTAAAAAATACGAAGATAAATACCATAAACAGTTTTAAAAAATATCTTTAGATTGGTTGCATGCATTTAATTTGTACTAAAAAGCGGATGATGATTTATTAGATAATCCTAATAAATATTTAGAAAAAGGGAGTTCAATTTTTTTAGCCCATTTTAATGATGAAGTTGTTGGAACTGTAAGCATATGTACTATTAGTGCATCTATTTATGAGATTATAAAACTAGGGTCGTTGATGCTTATAAAGGGTTAGGTGTTGTAAAAAAACTAATGGAAACTTATATTAACTTATGTATAGAAAAAGAAATTAAATTAATTACATTAGAGACCAGTAGTAAATTAAAAAGTGCCATAAAACTCTATGAGAAATTGGAGTTTATACATGTTGAAATAAAAGATTCGTACTATGAATCTGCAGATGTGAAAATGGAATTAAAATTAAAATAATGAAGATAGATTTCAATAAAAATAACGACGGATTAGTGCCAGCAATTATTCAAGACGCAACAACAAAAAATGTATTGATGCTAGGCTATATGAATGAAGAAGCATTCAATAAAACACAAGAAACCAAATTAGTTACTTTTTTTAGCAGAACAAAAAAAAGATTGTGGACTAAAGGTGAAGAAAGTGGTAATACATTGAATTTAGTAGAGATGA
>JBNMNZ010000240.1:0-3630 GCA_051276605.1 Polaribacter sp.
TTAAAATTACATCAAATTGTTTAGGCTTCAATATTAACTGCATTGCTGCAGTATTTACAAGCATAAAATCTAGTGCTACATTTTTATATTCCTTGGCAATTTCTGTCACTGTTTTTCTCCACAAACGAGAGGTCTCTAAAATACTGGCTTGATCTACTAAGGTTACTTTCTTTCTTCTATCTTGTGCCGCTTTAAAAGCCAAGTGTGTGACTCTTGAAATTTCTTCAACAGTATAAGAGCAACTATCAAAGGCTGCTTGTTTATCTTTACTTAATTTTTTGTCTCCGAAATATTGGGGAAAAGGCTACGCATCAGAAGCTGCTTTTGCATGTTTAGATTTTGGGCTTAAACAAATGAATTACGATTGTATTTAAGGAGCAGCAGATACTAAAAACAGAAGTTCAAATAAAATACTTCAAAAAATTGGTTTGCATTTTGTAAATAATTTTAACTATAAAGACATTAAAGAAAATGCAGAATTAAGAACGAATACTTGGTTAGCGGAAAATAACTAATGTAACAAACTTTTTTTTTAATCGTCTCAAAATAAAACACAATAACATGAAACGATTAACGACAATTCTTTTTGTATCTTTTATAGTAAGTGTATCTGCACAAGAGGAAGCTTTTTGACAAAGGATTTGATTTCAATTTTTTCACATCAATCTATAAAACAAAAACAGGAAATGTCTATTATTATTTATATGACCAAGGATATTTAGGTTTAGAAAATGATTATTTCCTGTTTATAAAGAAAGAATAACATAAAAAAAAAAAAATTTTAATGAAAAAATATACATCCTTACTATCCGTTTTCATCATTATAGCTGTAATTTATTGGAGTTTCTCTGATATGATTCCTTCATATAAAGAAAATAAGACGGTAACAAGAACAGAATTTTCTATTGATAATGCTTTAACACATTTAAAAGAAATTTCTAAAACAGCACATTATACCGGTTCAGAAAATCATTTAGAAGTTCAAAATTATATAGTAAATGAACTTACAAAATTAGGCTTACAACCAGAAGTTCAACATCAAGCAGTAGTCAGTTGGCGCGCTGCTAATTCTACAAAAGCGGCAAATATTATTGCAACTATTAAAGGTAGCGAAAAAGGAAAGTCATTGGTTTTAGTATCTCATTACGACTCTAGTCCTAATTCTTCTTTAGGAGCTGGTGATGCAGGTGCTGGAGTAGTAACCATACTAGAAAGTGTAAGAGCTTTTTTAGCAAAAAATCAAACTCCAAAAAATGACATACATATTGTAATTACGGATGCAGAAGAGATAGGTCTTTTAGGTGCAAAAGCTTTTTTGGATGTGCATCCATTAGCAAAAAACATTGGATTGGTATTAAACTTTGAGGGGCGTGGTAGCGGAGGACCTAGTTATATGCTAATGGAAACAAATGGTAAAAACAGTAAATTACTAAGTGAATTTATCAACGCAAATCCAAATTACCCAACAACAAACTCTTTGATGTATAGCATTTATAAAATGCTACCGAATGACACCGATCTAACAGCTTTTAGACAAATTGGAAATATCAGTGGGTTTAACTTTGCCTTTATTGGAGATCATTTTGATTATCATACAGCACAAGATTCTTATGAGAGATTAGATAGAGAAACCTTATTGCATCATGCAGATTATTTAATGACAACCTTGAATTATTTTGCCAATTCAGATTTATCAAACTTAGAAAGCACAAAAGACCATATCTATACAAATTTTCCGTTTACAACCTTATTACATTATCCTTTTTCATGGATATTACCCTTATTAATTGTTGCAATACTATTCCTTTCTGGAATCTTATTTTTCGGAATTTCATCAAATAAAATCATCCTTAAAGGACTTTTAAAAGGATTTATACCATTTACGATTTCTTTAATAGGATGTATTGGAATAACCATATTATTATGGAAAGGAATCTTATTAGTACACCCGCATTATAACGATATATTACATGGTTTTACCTATAACGGATATCAATATATAGCTGCATTTGTTTTCTTAAATATTTGGTTACTTTTTAAAATTTATAACCCATTTTTTAAAAAATATGATAGTAGAGATTTATTAATAGCTCCGATAATTTTTTGGCTTATTATTAATGCCTTAATATATGTATACTTAAAAGGAGCAGCATACTTTATCATTCCTGTATATTTTGCACTAATAACACTAGCTATATTTGTATTTACTAATCTTAAAAGAACTCAAAAAATTGGTGTTTCAACAGTATTAGCAATCCCGATTATATACGTCTTTGCTCCACTAATAAAAATGTTTCCTGTTATATTGGAATTAAAATACTTATTTATAAGCGCATTATTTCTAGTACTAATCTTCGGATTAATTACACCAATTTTCGGATCGTATAAGTCAAGAAAAAACTTAGTAAGAATCGTTGGATTGAGTGCAGTATTCTTTTTTGGATTGGCAACATATAACAATGGGTATAACGAAGACAGAAAGAAACCCAATAGTATTGTTTTTGTAAATGATGTTGACAATAACCAATCGTATTGGGCAACTTATGATCGCATGCTTGATGCGTATACAACCCAATTTCTAGGAGAAAAACCAACCAAAGGAACCTTTACTGGAACTACTTCTGAAAGCAAGTACAATCCTTCGTATCGTTATCATACAAAAACAGAAGACAGAGAGGTTCCCGCTCCAATAATTACCAAAACTAAGGACACTATTATTGATGGATTTAGAACTATTTCATTAATAATTAAACCACAACGAAACGTAAACAAAATTGAATTAATAGCAAACGAAGCGATTACGTTTAATACAATTGGTATGCAAGATGTATTCTTAAAGAAGAGGAGTGTTGATGCTCTTTTTAAGGTAAGAAGAGGAATTATTTTAGGTTACTCTTTAGTTAAAACTGACACAATTTTAAAAGTGGACTTTACAATAGGAGAAAATGTAATTCCAAACATCAGTATTATCGAATCATCATTTGATTTATTAAACAATCCTTTGTTTAACATTAAACCAAGAACGAATATAATGATGCCAATGCCGTTTGTTATGAATGATGCAATTATTACACTTCAAAAATTAAAACTATAAAAAAAAGCCCGATGCAATTGCATCGGGCTTTTTTATGTCTTATTCTATTTATTTTATTTGTGAAAATCGTAATGTATTTACCATTCCTTTAGCTTCTAATGGCATAGAAGTTAAGTTTATAACATAATCATTCGCTTTTACAAAACCTTTTTCTTTCGCTATCCTATTAATATCTACAACAGTATCGTCTGTACTTAAATTCTTGTCATAGAAAATAGGTTTTACTCCCCAAAGTAAACTCATCTTATTTAAGATTCTTCTTTCTGAAGAAAATGCTAATATATGAGATGTAGGTCTCCATGCAGATATCTGAAAAGCTGCATATCCACTATTTGTTAGCATAGAAATTGCTGCAGCATTTACATCTTTTGCCATTAAAGCAGCATGATGACAAACGGCTTTTGTTATAAAGCGATCTGTTCTAATATGTGGTGGAGATTGTGGAACTTTAATTAGTGGAGAATTTTCAACACTCATTATTATTTCTGTCATTTTCTCAATAACTCTTATTGGATGAGCTCCAACAGACGTTTCTC
>JBNMNZ010000241.1:0-3618 GCA_051276605.1 Polaribacter sp.
AGTAAGAATTTATAGATTTCTAAAGCAGTTTCGTCACCAACTGTTTTAGCCAAACGTGTTTTTGCTTTTCCTAATTCAGGATTTCGGGTGAAGATTAATAGTAGATTTTTACGCATACACTTTTTCGTCTTTTGTAAGCCACTTTCTCCAATCCTTTTTAAAAGTATGGATTTTTTCTGTGTTATTTCCTAAAGTACCAATCACTCGAAAAGGCTTCTGTATAAAAGATAACATTGGTATAGCTTTCTTTGATGAGATTGCCACGTCATACTTTCCTCGCAAAGGTTTTTTTACAAAAACCATCTGAGGTGGTTAACAGCATCCGCCACCATCATAATGGTAGGTAGATTCAGAAAAGAAAATATCATCTCTTCCTAAAGCTTGTAAAGCTGCGGTTGTTTTATCGCAGATCGCTAAAGGCTGATTTTTTAATAAAGTATGACCCAAACCATCATCAAAATAATCTTCATCACCATAATAAATAGCGGCTCTTCCTGTAAAAATACAAGGTCCGTCTGCGGGCATTGGATCTTTAATAGCAGCAACTTCTATCGATTCAATATAAATTAATTCATCCGTCGGATAACTCTTCGGGTCTAAAATTCTATATGGCTTTCTTGCTCTAATTTCAATCGTTCCAAAACCAGCATCTGTTAATGCTTTTACATAATCGGCAATCGACAAACTTCCGCTTAAACACAAAGCACGCAAACGAGCGTCATTTCGCAATTCATCATTCATAGGTTGCTCACAAGTTGGGTCGCTCATTACTAATTTTCCATGAGGTTTTAAAACGCGGTACATTTCTTCAATTGCTTTTTTTAAATCATCAGATTTAAAAATATTGAACAAACAGTTTTGCGCAGCTACATCGATAGAATTATCTGCTACAGGTAAATTCATCGCATCCCCTTTTCTTAAATCAACAAAATCACTTTTAAACCAATCATTTTGTTCTTCAGCAATTTTAAAATTTTTGCGAGAAGCCTCTAGCATTTCATCTACAACGTCCAACCCAATTACACCTCCTTTATTTCTGTTGAAATAAGCAAATTGAAGTAATTCCATTCCGCCACCAACACCAACATATAGCATTTTTGGGTTGTTGGTTAAATCTCTTGCATGCACTGTAGAACCACAACCGTAGTTCATTTCTTGCATAATTCTCGGAATTTTAAGCCCTGGTAATTCCCAAATAGGATTGGTTGTGCAACACAAGCCAACATCGGGTGTTAAAGCAGCTTCTTTGTATACGTCATGTGTGGTTTCTAAGTAACTCATGTTTTTTATTTTTTGATCCGAATTCATAAATGATTCGTGATTATTTTTATGGATAAATTAGGCAACAACACCTTGGCAACTACTTCCTGCGCCAGCAGTACAACCATAACAGTGTTGATTGATAATGATGTTTCTATCTTGCAATAAATCTTCATTATAATCAGCAATGTGTTTTACTTTACTGGCAACTTTTAAATTTAACATCTGATTAAAATCGCAATCATACAACCAGCCATCCCAACTTACAGAAAGTGTGTTTGTACACATTACATTGGCCACTGCAGCAGGATTGTAAGCGTCGACTAAAGAAATCATATAGTCTTCGTAGTTTTCAGAAGCGATTAAATAATCTAAAAAACGACTGATTGGTAAATTTGTGATGGCAAATAAACTATGAAAATCAATATCAAATTCAGCTTTTAACGCTTTTTTGAAATCGTTTTCTAATGCTTGTTGATCTCCGGGTAAAAATGCTCCTGAAGGATTATATACTAAATCTAATTTTAGATCGGAACCTTCTATTCCATAACCAACGGCATTTAACTCTTGTAATGCTTTAATGGATTTATCAAAAACACCATCTCCACGTTGTTTATCAGTTTTTCCACGCGTCCAATGTGGCATTGATGAAACTACGTGTACATTGTATTTTTTAAAGAATTCTGGTAGGTCATGGTATTTTTTATTCGCTCTAATAATTGTTAGGTTAGAACGCACAATAAAATCTTTAATTCCGGCTTTGGATGCTTCTGCTACAAACCATCTAAAATTAGGATTCATTTCTGGAGCGCCACCCGTTAAATCTAGGGTATGCGCAGCTGTTTTATGAATAACGTCCAAACACTGTTTCATGGTATCTAAAGTCATAATTTCTTTACGATCAGGACCCGCATCTACGTGGCAATGCGAACAAACTTGATTACACATATAACCTAAGTTTATTTGCAGAACTTCTAATTTTTTTGGGCGCAAAGGAAACTGATTTGTTTCTTTAATTTTTGCAGCAAAAGTGGGTAATTCTCCAGTAGCAAAAACTCCTTCAGAAAGAATTTCCATCTGACGAGACGTATTTGCAATGTCGTTATTTCTTGCTTTTAATGATTTCTTCATTATAATTACGAATGTAGAATTATGAATTACGAATTGAAGTTATTGAAACTCTTAATTCGCAATTAAAAACTCATAATTTATTTTATTGAGATCCTTCGTTCTTCAGGATAATCAATTTATATACTATTGTTTTTTTAGAGATTCCCACTTTTTATTATGAGATCCTTCGTAAACTCAGGATAAGCGATTCACACAATGCTGTAAAAACACCATTGGTTCTCTGTTTACATTTCTAATTTATCAACTTTATTCATCATTTGAACCCCATGAACCAGGGTTGCGCCACTTTTAATAGCAGCACCTACGTGTATCGCTTCCATCATTTGTTCTTTGGTAATTCCGCGTTGTAAACCATCTTTTGTGTAGGCATCGATGCAGTAAGGACATTGTTCTGTATGTGCAACAGCCAAAGCAATTAAAGATTTTTCACGAGCCGTTAAAGCGCCTTCTTCAAATACTTTTCCATAATAGTCAAAAAATTTGTTTCCAAGTTCGGGGCTCCACGCTGTTATTTTGCCAAACTTTCTTAAATCGGCAGCATCATAATAGTTTTTAGACATTGTTTTTGTGTTATTTCTGATGAAAAATAAAGGTACTATTTTCCGTTTAAAGTCCAGTCGTATTTTAGATAACTAATTTTTGCATTCGGACTAATTTTAGTTTTTGAATAGGTATTTAAAAAGTCGATAACAGTACCTTTTTTATTGAAATCGTCTTTAAACCAATTAAAAATTGATGAGATTTCAACCTTTTCTTTTGAAATTTTATTTCTTGACGAATCATTGATAAAATCTTTCATTAAACGTGTTAATTCAGTTACTACATTTTCTTCTGTAAACGCAATATTTGAAATTTTAGGACAAGAAACAGCAGCACAATTTACACCTACATGAATTTTAGGGTCAAAGAATTTTTTACGCAAGATTTCGTGTTCGATATAATCTAAAGTATAGGCTTCTCCACCAACTTTAGCAAAAGGAATTTTCCAAGCAGTTTTTCCTTCTTGTTTGATATCCCTGATACTTTTTATCGGATAATTTTCTAAAATTATTTTGATGGTATATGCGTTGTAGGTATTTATCCAAAAAGCTTTTTGTTTATTTTCTGACCAAGAATTGTCTGGAGAAGTTTTTTCTAAATAAGAAATGTAACTGTCTAATTTTGGGATCTCTTTTTTTAAAGAGGAGTAATCTACAATTCCGTTTTTAGTGACATTTTTTTTTAGTA
>JBNMNZ010000242.1:0-3607 GCA_051276605.1 Polaribacter sp.
TGGTTGCCCAGATATTATTTTTTGTTCTTTTAAACGGAATTTCATTTTCAATAAACCATCCTTCAATAAGTTTCGCGGTGTTTTCTTCTTCGGTTGAAAAGGATTGCGTTTCAATCAAACTTTTTAAAAGAGAAATGGCGTTTTCAGTTAATTTTTCGATATTCATTTTTAGATTGTAATAGTTGTAAAATTATCGTTTTCTTTTGTTAGCATAGCGATACTCCCCATGTTTACTTTGTAAACTCCGTTTTTTAAAGCATCAAAACAGTTTTCTAGTTTTGGTAACATTCCGTCAGCAATAATACCGTCTTCTAATAACGTTTGATAGGTTTTAGAATTGATGTGTTTAACCACCGAATTTTTATCTTTAATATCGCTTAAAACACCATTCAATTCAAAACAATAATAAATAGATGTTTCATAGATTTTGCTCATACCTACCGCAACTCGACTTGCAATGGTATCTGCATTTGTGTTTAATAATTGTCCGTTTCCATCATGTGTAATGGCACAAAAAACAGGTGTAAAATCAGCGTTAATTAAAATGTCAATAGCATTAGAAGCCACTTCTTTTACATCACCTACAAAACCAAAGTCAATTTTATCTACAGGTCTTTTTTCGGATTGTATACTGTTGATATCTGCACCCGTTAAACCAATGGCATTCGTTTTTAAGGCTTGTAATTTTGCGACTATTTTTTTGTTGACTAACCCTCCATAAACCATGGTTATGACTTCTAACGTTTCTGCATCAGTAATACGTCTGCCATTTATAATTTTAGAGGCAATGCCTAATTTAGATGCCATGGCAGTTGCACGTTTACCGCCTCCATGGACTAATATTTTCTTTCCTTTTACTTTAGAAAATAATTTTAAAAATGAGCTTAAAGAAGCGTCATCTTCAATAATATTTCCGCCTATTTTTATGATGGATAGTTTTTCTTTATGCATTTTCTAAAATCTTTTTTAAAACTAATTGTGCAGCAAAAGTTCTATTATTGGCTTGTTGAATAACCAACGAATTTTCTGAATCTAAAACGGCATCTTCTACAACGACATTTCTTCTAACGGGTAAACAATGCATAAATTTAGCAGTGCCAATTTTGTTTTTGGTCATCATCCAATCAGCAGCTGTTTTTAAAACTTTTCCATAGGTATCATAAGAGCTCCAGTTTTTAGTATATACAAAGTCAGCGTCTTTTAAAGCTGCTTCCTGATTGTTATAAATTGAAACCTCTTTTGTGATTGCTGTATTTAAATTATAGCCTTCTGGATTTGCAATTACAAACTCTATATCCATTTTTTGCATTGTTTCTACAAAACTATTTGCAACGGCATGTGGTAAAGCTTTTACATGCGGTGCCCAACATAAAACTACTTTTGGTTTCTTTTTTGTGGAATTTTCAGAAATGGTAATTGCATCTGTTAAACCTTGTAAAGGATGCCCCGTTGCACTTTCCATGCTTATAATTGGTACTGAAGCAAATTTTAAAAACGAGTTTAATATGTGTTCAGATTCGTCTTTTTCTTTCTCTGTTAAAGTAGGAAATGCTCTTACAGCAATTACATCACAATATTGAGAAATCACAGCTGCAGCTTCTTTAATATGTTCTGCTGTGTCGCCATTCATAATCGTTCCATCACCAAATTCAATACCCCAAGCATCTTCAGAAACATTCATCACAATCGTGTTCATCCCTAAATTTAAGGCCGCTTTTTGAGTACTTAAACGCGTTCTTAAACTCGCATTAAAGAATAACAATCCTAAAGTTTTGTTTTTCCCTAATTCAATATCTTTTAAAGGATTTGCTTTTATTTCTTTCGCTTCTTCGATCCAAGAATTAATATTGTCAATGTCATTTATGTGTGTGTAGTTTTTCATCTTATTAGTTTTACCACGAATTTTTATTAGGCTTGTTAATTGTAATATCGCTATTGATTACTGTTTACTTCTTTTTGCAAAGCATCAAAAAAGACATCAACATGTGTTTTTTTGAGGGTTAAAGGAGGCAGAATTCTTAATAAATTAGGATTCTTTGCGCTTCCAGTAAATATTTTATGTTCGTAAATTAATTTTTTACGAAGTTCAGCGACAGGGAAATTGAATTCTAACCCAAGCATTAATCCTCTACCTTTAATTGCTTTTAACGCTTTAACTGTTTTTGCTTTTTCTAAAAAATAGGTTGAAATTTCTTTCACATTTTCCATCAATTTTTCTGCTATAATTACTTCTAAAACAGTTAATGAAGCAGCACAGGCTAAATGATTTCCGCCAAAAGTTGTT
The DNA here is from genome assembly GCA_051276605.1 of Polaribacter sp. Taxonomy (GTDB): domain Bacteria; phylum Bacteroidota; class Bacteroidia; order Flavobacteriales; family Flavobacteriaceae; genus Polaribacter. Next base: position 2,285 of record JBNMNZ010000242.1, read on the forward strand.
CCTAATAAACCAAAAGAAGCTTTAATGGAAGGATGAATTAAAATTCCGCCAATCGGAAACCCATTTCCCATCCCTTTTGCGATAGAAATAATATCTGGAGTCACCTTGTATTTTTGAAAAGCGAAAAAATCGCCAGTTCTACCAAAACCCGATTGAACTTCATCTGCAATAAAACACGTGTTGTATTTTTTACATAATTTGTCAATACCTTCATAGAATTCAGCCGTACTTTCATCTAAACCACCAACACCTTGTATAAATTCTATAATTACAGCGCAAACATCATTTTTGGATAAAGATTTTTCTAAAGCTTCTAGATTTCCTAATTCTAAGATTTCTACTTCTTGTTGCGCATTTATTGGTGCAATAATTTTAGGATTATCTGTTGTTGCTACAGCAGCAGACGTTCTACCGTGAAAACCATTTTTAAAAGCAACTACTTTCTTCTTATTTGTATGAAAAGAAGCCAGTTTCAGCGCATTCTCATTTGCTTCTGCGCCCGAATTACATAAAAATAATTCATAGTTTTTACAACCCGATAACGCTTCTAATTTGTTGGCTAATTTTTCTTGTAAAGGATTCTGAATAGAATTACTATAGAACCCTAACTTAGCTACTTGCTCGCTAATGTTTTTTACATATTTAGGATGCGAATGCCCAATAGAAATTACTGCATGACCTCCATATAAATCTAAATATTTAGTACCGTTTTTATCAAAAATATAAACATCTTTTCCCTTTATAGGAGTGATGTCGAATAATGGATACACGTTAAATAAACTCATATTTGTTCTTTTTTGATATTACTAATTTTATTAAAAGAAGCGACCATTCCTTGTATTAAAGAAGAGCTTAAACCTTTGTGTTCCATTTCGTTTAAACCTGTAATTGTACAACCTTGTGGAGTTGTAACTCGGTCTATTTCTTCTTCTGGATGCTTGCCATTAGTAATTAATAAATTGGCGGCACCTTCACTGGTATACATGGCTAATTCTTGTGCTTCTTTAGCATCAAAACCTAACTGTATTGCTGCCTGTGTTGTTGCTCTAATTAAACGCATCCAAAAGGCAACACCACTAGCACAAACTACGGTTGCAGCTTGCATTTGAGATTCAGGAATAGATAATGAATGACCTAGTCGATTAAAAATAGCCTCAGCAATTTTAATGCGTTTTTCACCTTGTTCATTGCTACACAAACAGGTCATCGATTTACCAACTGCGATTGCCGTATTTGGCATTGCTCTAATAATAAAGTTGTTTGCACCAATTATTGCTTCAATTTTCGGAATTAAAAACCCAGTGATTGTTGAAATGATTACAT
>JBNMNZ010000243.1:0-3590 GCA_051276605.1 Polaribacter sp.
AAGTTGCAGCGCTATCATCAAAATAATTTTCTTTCGTTTTAATAAAAAACCCAACAAAATGCTGTTGTAAAACAGGGTATTTTGTTTGTTTTTTATACGCATTATTAAAAAGAATACTATTTAAAATCGTCTTTGTTTTAAAGACTTTATGAGTAGTAATTACTTCTGCATCATCATCTCGTTGATGAATACTAACAACGTTTGCTGTTTGAAAAGTAATCATTGATTTCGTCTCTAAATGAGACCCTATTTTTGAGTAAAAATCTTTACTCCGAATCATTTTATATTGATAAGGTGCAATACTTTCTTCAGTAGTATGAAGTTCACTTTTAAAAATAATTTTTTTCCAAGAAGCACTTACAATACGATTCCACTCATCATTGTCAGTTTCCCAATAACACCAGGTTCTATCGTTTGCAGTTTTGTTTTCTTTATCTAAAATTAAGATTGATTTATCATCAAAAAAAGCGTCTTTAGACATCCTGTAGGCCATCATTAAGCCAGAAGCACCTCCACCAACAATTATGTAATCGTAATAATTCATTAGGGTTAAATGAGATTAATATTGAAGTAAAGATATAAGAATAAAGTAAAGTACGCGATTAACTAAAAATTTAAATTTTAGGTTTTTGAAAATATTTAAAGGGTACAAACAACATTCCAAAACATTGGCTATCTTCTTTTCTCATATTTTTATGATGAATTTTATGTGCCTTTCTTAATCCTCTTAAATAAAAGTTATTAGTGTTCTTAAACCACTTAAATCGTTGATGAATTAATACGTCATGCACTAAAAAGTATGCTAATCCGTAACATAAAATACCAAGACCAATAAAAAACAAATAAGTATATTCTGTATGTGTGCCGTAATAGAATAAAGCAATACTTGGTATGGCAAAAACAACAAAAAAAGCATCATTCTTCTCAAAACCATTATACTTTGGCTGATGATGATCTTCATGCAAATACCATCCAAAACCGTGCATTACAAATTTGTGTGTACACCAAGTAATACCTTCCATCAATAAAAAAATACCAAGCGTAATAAATAACAGCATTATTTTATAATATTTAATTTATATTTTACATAACTTCTTGCCAATAAATTTATTTTCATTGGGTCTGAAATGCGAATACGAGTATCCATAATTTTTTCTGACGGTACTGACTTTAATTTTTTCAATAATCTTCTATAATACCTGTAAGCCATATACACTCCAAATTTTGCTTCAACTGGCAATTTAAGAATTCCTTCTTTGTAAGCAAAGTTGAAATCCTCTTCAATTTCATCAATTATTAATCGCTTAGAAGCTTCATTTAGTTTACCTAAATCAATATTCGGAAAATAAGAGCGATTTAAAACTTCATAATCATCTTTTAAATCTCGTAAAAAATTTACTTTTTGAAAAGCAGAGCCTAAACGCATTGCAGCAAGTTTTAATTTTTCATATTGTTTATCATCCCCATTGACAAAAACTTTTAAACACATTAAACCGACAACATCTGCAGAACCATAAATATATTCATCATATTCTGCTTTGGTTTGATATTCCGTTTTATGTAAATCGGCTTTCATACTTTTTAAAAAAGCTTGCACCATTTCATCAGGGATTTTATACTTATTAACGGTTTGTTGAAATGAATTTAAGATCGGATTTAAACTAATACCTAGCTCTATTGAAAGATAATAGTCTCTTTCAAAATGTTCTATTAATTTTTCTTTGTCGTGCTCATGAAACGTATCTACAATTTCATCTGCAAAACGTACAAAACCATAAATATTATAAATATCAGTTCTAATTTTTTGCGATAACATTTTTACTGCCAATGAAAAAGAAGTACTATAACTTTTTGTAACTAGTTTACTGCAATCATTAGAAACGCTATCAAATAATTCTTTCATATTATTGTTGATTTTTAATGATTAATTCTGAAGCTATTTTTCCTGAAATTAATGCAGGTGGAACTCCAGGACCAGGAACTGTTAATTGACCTGTAAAATACAAATTATTTACTTTACTACTTTTTATTTTTGGCCTTAAAAAAGCAGTTTGTAAAAGCGTATTTGCCATTCCGTATGCATTTCCTTTATAAGAATTGTATTCTTCTTTAAAATCGTTTACACAAAATGATTTTTTGAACAACACATGGGCTGTCACATTTTGATTTGTTAATTTTTCAAACCTGTCCATTATTTTATGAAAATATTCTTCTCTTAATGCTGGCGTATCTATAATTCCTGGAGCTAACGGAATTAAGAAAAATCCTGCTTCTTTTCCTTCGGGTGCAGATGTTTTATCTGTTATTGAAGTAAAATTTGCATAGAAAAGAGGATCTGTTGGCCATTGTGGATCATCATATATTTCTTTTGCATGCAGATCAAAATCTGTATCAAAAAACAACGTATGATGACTTACATTTTCTACCTTTTTATCAAAACCAACATAAAATAAAAGTGATGATGGCGCAAAGGTTTTTTTATCCCAATAATTTTCTGAATATTGTCTTACATTTTTGTCTAATAATGTTTCTGTATGGTGATAATCTGCACCACTTAAAACTAAATTTGTTGCCACCGTCTCTCCATTGACTTTTAATCCAACAATGTTTTTAGATGTATCTGTAATAATTTTTTCAACGTTAGCATTCGTTTTAAAGTTTACACCTAAACTTTCTGCTAACGAAACCATACCTTCAATAACGGTATACATCCCTCCTCTTGGGTGCCATGTTCCAAGACCAAAATCTGCATAATTCATAAAATTGTAGAATGCTGGTGTATTGGTTGGTTTTGCACCTAAAAATAATACCGGAAATTCTAAAATCTTTATTAATTTGGGGTTCTTTATGTTTTTTCTAACTTGTTTCCTTATCGTGGAAAAAAACTGGGTAACTCTTGCTATAGTTGTCGTGTTTACGAGCTCTAAAGGCGAGACTCCAGGCTTGTAAACTAAATCTTTAATTGCAGTATTATAATTAGATTTTGCAGAATCTAAAAAAGATTTTAAATGCTTTGCACTTCCTTTTTCTTCTGCTTCGAACATTTTATAAATATCTTCTAAGTTTTCAGAAATCTTTAATGAAGAATTTTCCCCAAAGTACACTTCGTAACCCGGACTTAGTTTATCTAGTGTGTAATAATCAGAAGGTTTTTTACCAAAATCGGCAAAAAAACGTTCAAAAACATCTGGCATCCAATACCATGAAGGCCCAATATCAAAAGTAAAACCATCTTTTTTTAACTGTCTTGCTCTTCCACCTAACGTATCATTTTTTTCTAAAATAGTAACATTAAATCCTTGTTTAGATAAGTAACAAGAAGCTGATAAAGCGGAAAAACCCGATCCGATTATATGAATATTTTTGTTCATTATTTATTTTGTCTAACAAATATATATATTTAATGAACAACTAATTAAAAAAGAGCAGAAATTTATAAGACTTTTAACAAATTTGATATAGAATCATACAACTGAATATTGGAATTTAATTTAAGATGTTTGACTTTATGAACTTTCCTACCTGTTGCAATAAATTGATTTTTGGTAATGCCCATAACTTCGCTTATCTCATTGAAGTAATCTTCAATT
>JBNMNZ010000244.1:0-3580 GCA_051276605.1 Polaribacter sp.
CTCAAACTCTTCTGGCGTATTTATATTTCTGATAAAATCATCCTCTATTTCTATAATTTCCACATCAGAATTAATAAGCATTTTTCGCGGACAAGAATATCCTTGTGCTAAATATTGTAACAAAATAGAATATGCTTTGGGTTCATAAATGGTAATTAAAGGCTCTGGAAAATCTTTATTTTTACCTTTAATTGCAGTGGCAACTTTACTCGGGTTTCTATGTTTTAACAACAATTGAATAATTTCATCATTTACAAAAGGAACATCCGTTGCCAATACAAACCAAGCAGCATTTGGATCTTTTTGAAAAGCAGAACAAATTCCGCCAAAAGGACCAAGGTTTAAAAATTTGTCAGCAATTTCATTAGAATTTTGAGACCTTTCGACTTCGCTCAAGGTGACATTTGAACTGTTATTTGTCATTTCGAGCGCAGTCGAGAAATCTCTAACTGAATAAAAGGTCTCCAAATTATTATTTTCTAATAATTTTTTCACAAACCTTTTTTGAGGTTTTCCAAAATAATTCAGTTCAGATTTATCTTGTCCCATTCTTGTACTTTTCCCACCAACTAAAATCAACCCTTTTACAGGCGCTATTTTTTCTTGAATTAAACTATTAATGTGGTTTGAAATTTCATCAATTTCATCAATTGTATAGCAAATTAAGTTTTTTATCTGTGGATATTTTTCTTCTAAAAAATCAAAATACTTGGTTTCTTTTGTCAATTTTACAACAAACTGAACGCTGTCTAACTGCTCTAATCTTTTTAAAACGGAAGCCTCTTTCGCTTCATCTAAAATTAAGATTTGTTGTGCTCCTTGATAATGGTTCCCATTAATAAACACATAATCAAACTGTGCAAAATCTAAACGTTGTTGAAATTTATTTACACTACCTGAGGTTGTTATTTGTAAATTTCCTTCGTGATGAAATACATATTCAGACAATCTGTTTTTCGCAACGTCTTTAGCATGAGAAGCATCAAAATATCCCAATTTATAATCAGATAATTTCTGGGAAACTTTAGAAACTAAATCAGATATAACACCACAGTTTGTTCCCAAAATTGAAATTTCATTCGGAGCGAAATTATCATTATTCCGTCTTTCTAAATTTGTATGTTTTTTATATTTAGCCATTTTTAACATCAGATTTTCCTCCTGTTTTTTCTAACAACTTTACTTCTTTAATTGCCATTTTTTGACTGATGCTTTTGCACATGTCATAAATAGTTAAACAGGTAATATTTACACCTGTTAGCGCTTCCATTTCTACGCCCGTTTTACCTTCAATCGTAACCTCACAAAAAACTTCTATATATTCTGAATCTATAATTTTTATATCAATATCAACTCCATTAATTAATAACGGGTGACACATAGGAATCAATTCTGACGTCTTTTTAACACCCTGAATTCCTGCAATAATTGCCGTTTGAAAAACAGGTCCTTTTTTTGTAAATAATTCATCATTTGTAAAATGAGAAATTACTTCTTTTCCTAAAAACATCGTTGCCTTTGCAATGGCTGTTCTTTTGGTAATTTTCTTATCAGAAACATTAACCATTTTAGGATTGTTTTTTTTATTTAAATGACTAAATTCACTCATTATCTATATTTTATTACCGGAAAAGCTTCTCCTTTTTTAAACTCGATTTTATCACTTGGCAATTGAATAAACGCATCCGTATTTACCAAACTCGCTAAATCTCCAGAACCATTTCCTGTAATTGGAAAAGCAACTAATTTACCGTTTTCACTTTCTAATTTCACTTGTAAAAAGTAGGTTAAACTTGGTTTAAAAGAAACATCTTCTCCCAAAACAGCTGTTTCTTGGTTTGTTTCTATGCCTACTGATTTATAATACCAAGGATAAAAATACGCTAAACAATTTACAAATGTAGAAATAGGATTCCCTGGAAACCCAAACACGCTACAAGTATTAGTTTGTCCATAGAAAAATGGTTTCCCTGGTCTTTGTGCCACTTTATGAAACAATTTTTCTACGTCTAACTCTTCAAAAACTTCTGGCAGAAAATCATATTTACCTTTACTAACAGCTCCACTAAAAAGTAAAACGTCATATTCTTGTAAATAACAATCTATTTTAGACTTCAAAATTGATTTATCATCAGTAATATGAGCCGTTTCAGAAGGTATATTTAATCTTTCTAACAAAGAAACTAAGGTGAATACATTGCTTCTTCTAATTTGATGTTCTAAAGGAATTTCATCAACGCCAACCAATTCATCACCCGTAGAAACAATCATTACTTTTGGTTGTCTTGCAACTTTTACAAATGATTTGCCAACGGTTGCTAAAACACCAATTTCTGCTGCTGATATTTTTGTGTTTTGATAAATGAGAATATCATCAAATTTCACATCTCTCGCTTTATTATGAATGTTTTGTCCATCGTTAACAGCATTCGTATTGATGGTTGCAACCCCATTTTCGATAGTTATATCTTCATACCTAATGACCGTATTTGCGTTATTAGGTAAAACCGCACCCGTCATAACTTCTATACAACTCTCGGCATCTTGTAGCGATATTTGCTCGCTTCCTGCAGCCTGAATTCCTTCTACTTTGAATACTCTTTGTCCGTTTTTAAATTGCTGAAAGGCGATCGCAATTCCGTCCATAGAAACTCTATTAAATGGCGGAAAATCTCTATCTGCAACAATCTCTTCTTTTAAAATTCTACCGACAGATTTTATAAACGGAATTTCTTCAACTCCAAAATCTTGAAATGAATTTAAAACGGTTTGTAAAGCTTGTGCTGCTGAAATCATTTTTTTAAAATGTATAATTGTTCAAACTTTCTTATCCTCCAATTGTACTCATACTTTCCGAGGCACCACCATCTTTACGATTTGCTTCTGCAATAAAACCATTTTCTGGCTTATTTTTTACTAACGATAAAAAAAGCTCTTTTAAATCGTCATTAGAGGCTCCTTCTCTTATAAAGTCGCGCAAATTAAAAACACCATCATCAAACAAACAGTTTTTAAATGTTCCTATGGAAGTGATTCTAATTCGATTACAATTGTTACAAATTGTTCTCGTAAACGCAGGGATAATTCCAACAGTTCCTAGATGATTATCAATTGCATAATTTCTTGAAGTTGATGATTTTTCTGATTGAACTTCAGAAACATCAAACTCAGTTTTAATCTCGTTTAAAATCCTCTTAAACGTCCAATTTTCTTCCATTTCGCGTTGCCCTTTTCCGTTAAAAGGCATCTCTTCAATAAAACGTACATTCACATTTTTATCTTTTGTAAATCTTACAAAATCCACAATTTCATCCGTATTAAAACCAGATTGCACCACTACATTTAGTTTTAGGTTTAAACTACTTTTCTCGAGCAACTCCAATGTTTTATAAACTTCAGGAAAAGCGTCTCTTCTCGTAATTTTTGCGAACTTTTCTCTATTTAAACTATCGATACTTAAGTTGATGTCTTTTACTTTTCCTAGCTTTTCAATTCTATCAATATGATGAGAAATTAATGCTCCATTAGTTGTAATATTGATCGCTTCTAACAAATCGTTATAAGACAACATTTCTAAAAA
>JBNMNZ010000245.1:0-3572 GCA_051276605.1 Polaribacter sp.
TTGTTTGGTAATATCTCTAATTATTGAAGTTATTTTAATGATTTCTATTCCTTTTCGCTCAACATTTACATGCCATTCTGTTTCAAGTATTTTTCCAGAAGTATTTATTTGTCTGTTTTCAAATTGATAATGGTTGTCTTCTGATTTTTCCCATTCTACAAGTTTAGTTTTCGTATATTCTATATCTTCGGGGTGTGTAAAATCAAAAATTGATTTGCCTAAACATTTTTTTGGTGACAATCCATAGATTTTTTTTGAGGCATGATTTACAAATATTATCTTTCCATTTTTATCAATAACAGATATAAGATCACTACTTGCCTTTAATACTTGTTTATGTGCTTTGTCTATTTTAAGTAATGCTTTGTTTTTATTTACGACTTCTTGTTCAGCAATTTTACGTTTATGTATATCTCTACAAACCTTAACTATCTCTATTATCTCATTCCTATCATTTTTAAGTGGGTAGATGTGTTCTAAAAACCACCTTTGTTCTCCTTGCCAATCTAAAAGTACCTCTAACGTTTCACTTTCACCTGTTTTCTTCACTTTTTCAAATGCATTCATGAGTGTGTCAGCAACCTTTTCTTTAAAAAGATCATTGGGCATTTTACCAACGATATCTTCAGAAGTTATATCATAGCGTTCTGGGCCATTATAATAAAGATATTTGCCATTAGGTTTGTGAATGGTAATCATATCTTCAGATGCTTTCAATAGCCTGCTAAAACGATTTTTACTATGTTTTAGTTCGCTTCCTGATTTTAATTCATCAATCTGATTTTCTAAATGCTGATAGTTAGGCTTTCTATTAGATTCCATATTTTTTTGCTTAGGGGGTGCATAGCTTTAATACTGATATAAAGACGTTTTACTGATTTAAAGCAAAACTCATCTAAGTTACGGTTTTTTACTAAGTTACGATTTTTTACTGAGTTGAGCTTAAATAATTTTTTTTTCTCATAAATTTAACATACGTTTATTTATGATGAATAAAACTTAAATTAAATTTAAGAATATTTTAATTTCTTCTTTTGTCGTAAAAAAGTTAGGACTAACTCTTATATTTTCACCTTGTAAAGTGACTAGAACATTTTTGTCAATAAGCTTTTTGTATAACCTTTATTAAGGCAAGAAAAAAAGGTTTATTCTGTTTAATGTTTTTTTTTATTTTTGATAAACAAAATTTAAATCAAATTTAAGAATATTTTAATTTCTTCTTTTGTCGTAAAAAAGTTAGGACTAACTCTTATATTTTCACCTTGTAAAGTAACTAGAACATTTTTGTTAATAAGCTTTTTGTATAACCTTTTCGTGTTTTCTAACGAACCTGTATTAAAATGGATAATAGCTGTTCTCTCTTCTCTTTTTTTTATTGGTGTTATAATTTGATATCTCTTTTTTTGAAGTCCATTAATAATAAGATCTGTGTTTTCTAAGGCTTTTTGGTAAATTTTTTCAACACCAATTTTAAGTAGTAATTCTAGTCCTGCAGACCAAGCGTTAAATAAAGAGTATGCAATTGTACCTGTTTCAAATTTTCTTGAATCATCATAAAAAGAAAGTTGATCATAAACTCTATCTGCTGCATACATTCCAGGTAATACAGGATTAATACTTTTTAGAACTCTTTTGCTAACATACAAGAATCCTGTTCCGTGCATTCCAAGTAACCACTTAAAGCCACAACCCGACATTATATCAATCTTATCTTTTTCTACATCAATAGGAATCATACCAGCAGCTTGTGCTGCATCAACTAAAAATAGTGCACCATTTTCATGAGCAATTTTTCCGATTTCAGACAAATTTGGCCTGAAACCACTATTAAACCTTACGGCAGCAATTGCCACAACACGTGTGTTATTATCTATAAGATTCTTTATCGCTTCGGGTTCAAAACTATGGTCGTTATTAATTTTCGCAAATCTAATTTCAACACCTTTCTTTTTAAGTTGTAACCAAGGATAACTATTATTCCAATGTTCGCATTCAGGAATTATAATGTTGTCTCCTTGTTTAAACTTTAAACCTTGTGCTACAATTCCTATGCCAACACCAGTACTAGTCGTCAAAGCATATTCTTCGGGTAAACCACCTAATAGCTTTGATAGTGGAATACGTATTTCATCACGATGAAACCCTTTTTTGCCAATTGGAATTAATTCTGCTTTTAAATGAGCTTGAAGTTTATTGTTCACCAATAAATTAAGAGGAGATTGTGAGGCGTTATTAAGATAAATAGCTTCCTTTGTGATTGGAAATAGAGATCGAATTTGTTCTATATTCATATGGATAATTTTTATATGAAAGAAGTTTTATAAAAGCACCAAAAAACTTTTTTTATAGTTTGTTGTTTTAAAACTCAAAGGTGATTATACTTTTGGTTTTTACAAATTTGGTGATAAAAAAAGGAAGTAAGCATTCTTTAACGATAATATTTAACGTCGTTAAAGATGTATTAAAATGATTTAATTTACAATACTAATAATTAACCCACGATTAAAAATTCTTCTTATTTTTTGCTGATCATTTAAAATTACCCGATGAGTTTTACCAAAACACTCTTTTCTTTTGAAATAGAATTGCTTTTTTTATTCATCAATTTTATTGATTCTATTTAATGAAAAAGATTTTTAAAGTTCTAAATAGATAGTACCTTCTGATTCAAAAATAAGTTCTCATTTATCAACCGAACAAACTTTAAATAATATTTTATACTTTGTAAATGTAAGTTACAATGATTAGATCTTTTTTTCTTTTTTGAGCAAAAAAAAGAGGTGCTGTTTATAGCACCACTTTTTTATTATTCTTTTATTTATTCTTACTATTTAAAAATGATTTTTTTAGTTCCAAAATTAACCTCTGGACTCGTAATCTTTATAAATAGTATTCCTGGTTTTACATTCAAGTTTAAATCAAACTCATTAGCACCCTTGTTTATCTGAATAGGTAAATTATTAAGAACCTTACCGGTAATATCAAATATCAATAAAGTAGCTTTGGTACTTATCGTACTAAATACCGTATTCTTTACATAACCATTTGATGGATTCGGATACGTTGAAAACTCATTTTCTAATATATTAGCATTTGTTGTCGTAGCAATCTTTGGAGTCGTTTGAGTTACTGTTACAGTTACTATTGCTGTAGCGGCATCTCCTGTAGTATCGGTAATCGTATAATTAAAACTATCTACTCCTGAAAAACCTTCTCTTGGTGTATATTTTACAGTATTTCCATCTAATTCTAACTTTCCTCCTAAATCGGTATAAGATCCTGATAATGATATTGGATGGGTTGCATTGGGACCATCTGTTCCAAAAGAATCTGATCCTGATCCATTATCTAATAAAATACTGATGACATTCTCTGCACTATCTTGTGTTACTGTAACTGCATCATCAAATGCTGTTGGTACATTACCTGTACCTAATGCTGTTACCGTTACCGTTACTGTTGCTGTTGAAATATCGCCACTTCCATCTTCTATCGTATAATCAAAAGTATCTGGTCCACTATAGCCTGATGTTGGTGTATATTGTATTTTTCCTGCAGTTACAGAGATTGTG
>JBNMNZ010000246.1:0-3562 GCA_051276605.1 Polaribacter sp.
CAAATGCTAAAATGGCTTTGAGCTATATGTTGATGATGCCAAGGATTCCTCAAATTTATTACGGAACAGAAATTTTAATGAATGATACTGCAAATCCTGGTGATCATGGATTAATTAGAACCGATTTTCCTGGAGGTTGGAAAGGCGATAAAGTAAATGTATTTTCAGGTGAAGGTTTAACGGATACTCAAAAAGACATGCAATCTTTTGTAAGTAAAGTTTTGAATTATAGAAAAAATAGTGCCGCAATTCATGACGGAAAAACAGTTCATTTTGCACCATTTATGGGCACTTATTTTTTATTCAGAATTAAAGATGATGAAACGGTTGTGCATATTATCAACAAAAATGACAAACCAATTACGATTGATTTAAAAGAGTATGCAGAGATAGGATTAAAAGGCAAAACGTTAAAAAACATTATTACCGGAGAAGGTTTTATTTGGGGTGATGAAATAAAATTAACGAATAAAGGAAGTCTTATTTTAACTACAAAAAAATAATTCTTTAAATTTCAAAAAAATAGTAATGAAAAAAATAGTAATAATTGTTTTAGGTGTTTTTGTGATTTCATGCAATTCAAAGAATTCAAACTCTTTTAAAAACATAAAACCTTTCCTTGTTAAAGATGCAACTTTATCATCAGGGAAATTGATAAGAGTAGACTCTTTTCCATCAAACTATATTCAGGAAAGAGCTGTTGATGTTTGGTTACCAGAAAATTATTCAGAAAATAAAAAATATGCAGTTTTATATATGCATGATGGACAAATGTTATTTGATGCTACACAAACATGGAACAAACAAGAATGGAGAATTGATGAAGCTGCAACAGATTTAATGGAGCAAAAAATAACCAAAAATTTTATTGTAGTTGGTGTACACAATATTCCTGAAACACGTTGGAAAGATTTGTTTCCAGAAAAGGCAATGGATTTTATGGACAAAGACAGAAAAGAAGAAGTTTACAGAAAAGCAAAAGAAAGTGGTTCTGATATTAATTTTACGGGAGACGAATATTTAAAGTTTATAGTCTCAGAATTAAAACCATATATCGATGTAACTTATTCTGTAAGTTCCAATAAGGAAAATACATTTATAGCTGGTTCCTCTATGGGTGGTTTAATGTCTATGTATGCCATTTCTGAATACCCAACTGTATTTGAAGGCGCAGCTTGTATTTCTACACATTGGGTAGGTGGTATGGCTGAAAAAAACAATCCATATCCAAGCGCAATTTTTAAGTATATGGAAGCTAATATTCCAGATTCTAATAATCATAAAATATATTTTGATTATGGAGATAAAACTTTAGACCGTCATTATCCACAATATGCAAGCATGGTTGATGACATGTTTCTTGAAAAGGGATATTCAGTAAATAATTTTAGAAATTTATTTTTTCCTGAAGCGAATCATTCAGAAAAATCATGGCAAAACAGAATTCATCTTCCTTTAACTTTTTTGTTGAAGAAGTAAAATTAAGATAAAGACCATTCAGATTAAAAAATAATACGAATTGTCAGTTCGAATAAATTTGGATTGACAACAGGTGAAAAAATAATTATGAAGATTTTAAAATTCCTTTTTTTACTCCTTTTTTTTACAACTCTTTCTATTGCACAAAATTCAAATAGAATTTTTAAAAATACTGATTTATTCAAAGAGAATCAATTTAAAATAGAAGTATCAGACGGAACATATTTTATCAATTTTTATAACTCAGATATAGTTGAAACTACTTTTATTCCAAAAGGTGATGTTTCATCAAAAATATCACATGCAGTTGTTTTAATACCTGAGGAAACACATATCAGAATAAATGAAACAAATAAGGAGGTAAATTATACATCAGATGGTATTGAAGTTAAAATTCAAAAATCACCTTTTCAAATCTCTTATTCTTATAAAGGAAAACAAATTACATCAGAAAAAACAGGATATTCTAAAGATTCAGTGCACGAGAAAATTCAATTTAATCTCACAAATGATGAAGTTTTATATGGAGCAGGAGCAAGAGCTTTAGGAATGAATAGAAGAGGGTATCGTTTACAATTGTATAACAGAGCTCATTATGGCTATGAAACACATTCAGAGTTGATGAATTTTACAATGCCAATTGTGATTTCTTCTAAAAAATACATGATCCATTTTGATAATGCACCTATTGGATATTTAGATTTAGATAGTAAGAAAGATAATTCTTTAACTTATGAAACTGTTTCTGGCCGCAAAACCTATCAAGTGATTGCGGGCGATTCTTGGATAGATTTAGTAAATAATTACACAGATTTAACAGGTAAACAACCCTTACCTCCAAGATGGACTTTAGGCAATTTTTCAAGTAGATTTGGGTATCATTCTCAAAAAGAAACCGAATCAACAATAGCGAAATTTAAGTCCGCAAAAATACCAGTAGATGCAATTATTTTAGATTTGTATTGGTTTGGGAAAGAGTTAAAAGGAACGATGGGAAACCTGGAGGTTTATAAAGACTCTTTTCCAGACATGAAAGGAATGATTTCTCGTTTAAAAGGCAAGGGTGTAAAAACTATTTTAATTACTGAACCATTTATTTTAACTACATCAAGTAAATGGCAAGAAGCTCTAGAAAAAGATGTTTTAGCGAAAGATTCACTAGGGAATCCTGCAAAATATGATTTCTATTTTGGAAATACAGGTATTGTAGATATTTATAAGACAGAAGGAAAAGAGTGGTTTTGGAATATTTATAAAGGTCTTTTAAATTTAGGAGTAAAAGGACTTTGGGGAGATTTAGGTGAACCTGAAGTGCATCCAAATTGGGTGCAACACGCAACAGGTTCTGCAAATGAGGTTCATAATATTTATGGACATGATTGGGCGGGATTAATTTTTGAAGGTTATCAAAAAGAGTTTCCAAATGAAAGACCATTTATTTTAATGAGAGCGGGCTATTCTGGTTCTCAACGTTTTGGAATGATTCCTTGGTCTGGAGATGTAAATAGAACTTGGGGAGGTTTGCAATCCCAACCAGAAATTGCTTTACAAATGGGCATGCAAGGTTTGGGTTATATGCATTCTGATTTAGGTGGATTTGCAGGTGCAAATTTAGATGACAATCTATACACACGATGGCTGCAATATGGCGTTTTTCAACCAATTTTTAGACCACATGCACAAGAAGATGTTGCAAGTGAACCTGTTTTTAGACGCGAAAAAGCAAAGAGATTAGCAAAAGAATCTATTGAGTTACGCTATAAATTATTGCCTTATAATTATAATTTAGCATTCGTAAATAATCAAAAAGGAACTCCTCTAATGCGTCCCATTTTCTTTGAAGAAGATGACAAAAAACTGATGGAAAATTCATCAACGTATTTATGGGGGAAAGATTTTTTAATTACACCAATTTTAAAAGATTCCGTAAAATCAAAAAAAATATATTTTCCTGAGACAGCTAATTGGTTTAATTTTTACACGGATGAAAAAATTGAAGGCGGACAAACTAAAATTGTAAATGTTGAAGAAAACTCAATTCCTACTTATGTGAAAGCAGGTGCGTTTATTCCGATGACAAAAA
>JBNMNZ010000247.1:0-3562 GCA_051276605.1 Polaribacter sp.
TTAATGTACTTAATGAAACAACCTAAAGAAGTTGTAGAACTGGCGATTCCTTATTTAGATTTGGTTGCTTTTTCGTTAATTCCTTTGGTTATTTTTGAAGCGATAAAACAATTTAGTGATGGGATGTCAATGACAAGATATCCAATGTATGCGACTTTATTGGCTAATATTATAAATGTAATTTTAAATTATTTATTGATTTTTGGAAAGTTTGGTTTTCCAGAATTAGGAATTGTTGGTGCAGCTTATGGTACCTTAGCTTCTCGACTTATAATGGTTATTTATTTATGGACATTACTGCGTTATAAAGAGCGATCAGCACAAATTGTAAGAAACATAAAATTCTTTGTCTTAGATCTTAAAGTGATTAAAAGAATTGTAAATCTAGGTGCTTTAAGTGCGATGCAAATGTTTTTTGAAGTAGCTATTTTTACAGCTGCCATTTGGTTGAGTGGTTTGTTGGGTAAAAATCCGCAAGCAGCAAACCAAATAGCATTAAATTTATCTTCTATGACATTTATGGTTGCTATGGGGTTAAGTGTTGCCTCTATGATTAGAGTAGGCAACCAAAAAGGATTACAGAATTTTAAAGAATTACGAAGAATTGCCTTTTCAATCTTTTTTTTAGGAATTATTTTAGCAATAATTTTTGCCATTCTGTTTTTTGTTTTTCATAAACTCTTACCAACTATTTATGTTGATTTAAATGATAAAGCCAATTATGTAGATAATATGGAAGTAGTTTCTATAGCCTCTAAATTACTAATTGCCGCCGCATTCTTTCAAATTTCTGATAGTATTCAAGTATTGGTTTTAGGAGCTTTACGTGGTTTGCAAGATGTTAAAATACCTACTATTCTTACTTTTGTCTCTTATTGGGTGGTTGGGTTTCCTGTTTCTTATTTTTTAGGAAAAGAAGAAATGTATGGCAGTTTTGGTATTTGGTTAGGTTTATTAGCAGGCTTAACGACAGCATCAATTTTATTATTTATAAGATTTAATAGGTTAACTTTAAAATTGATAAAAGAGAAAGAAAAATTAATATTAGAATAAACGTCAAACTTAAAATGAGTTTGAAAAATAATTGAGAATTCTTATTTATAAAATGAGATTCTTTTGTTATTCTTTAATTTGAATAACATTTAAAAAACAAATAAAATGGATTTACCTAAATTTTTACTAGCTGATAATAGCAAATTCCCAGAAGATATATTTGTATTACATACAGAGTTTCCGCGTTTTATGATTAATTTAAAAGACGATGCTGTTGAATGGTTTGAAGACTTAACTGGAGAAAACGAAGAAGATATCGCTACAGAATTAGCTGATTTAATGGATAAAGCGGGTGCCTTCTACGATGAAGAAATGAAAGATTATGAGTAAGATTTGCTAACGGTTTTGCCTGTTTCCTTTTGTTTACAACTTTGGATAGAAAAGCTAGAAGCGATAAGGATAAGCAAAAAAACTTAGCTGATTTTTTTTGTTTAATTTCATTATATATTTAGTGCTTACGCTAATTATTTTTCAGCTTTCCCTTTATTCTATTTTTAGGTCGTTTAGGTTGTATTACATCGGTTTTAAGATTAAATCAAGTTTGGAACAAGTAACTAATATCAGTCGGTACTTAAACAAGTTCATTTTGAAGAGCGAAGTTATTATTTTAAATTTAAAAGGTAATTTTAAATTTTCCTTTTAACAAAAAAAGCCTCACATAAGTGAGGCTTTAATTCGTGTAAAAGCAAAAAATTACTTTTCTGCTGCTTCTTTTTTAACTTCGGCTTTATCTGCCGTAATTCTCGCTTCTCTATTAGCAACTTCCCAAGCTGTATGAAAAACCAAACGTGTTCTATTTTCTAACAATTCGTAGTTGATTTTATCTGGAGTATCGCTCGGTCTGTGATAATCTGCGTGTGTACCATTAAAATAGAAAATAATTGGAATATTGTGTTTTGCAAAGTTGTAATGATCTGATCTGTAGTAAAAACGATTTGGATCATTTTCGTCATTATATTTATAATCTAAATTAATGTTGGTGTATTTCTTATTCATCTCTTCAGATACATTATGTAATTCTGTACTTAATTTATCTGAACCAATTAAATACACATAATTTGGGTTTGCTTTATGTCTGTCGTCAATTCTACCAACCATATCAATATTTAAATCACAAACAGTATTTGCTAAAGGAAATAAAGGGTTTTCGGTATAATATTCAGAACCTAACAATCCTTTTTCTTCACCTGTAACATGTAAAAATAAAATAGAACGTTTTGGACCTTTTCCTGCTTTAGCAGCCATCTGAAAAGCTTGAGCAATTTCTAAAATAGCAACAGTTCCAGAACCATCATCATCTGCACCATTATAAATTTCACCATCTTTTACTCCTTCATGGTCTAGATGTGCAGAAATTACTACAATTTCATCTGGTTTCTCTGTTCCTTTAATAAAAGCAACAACGTTCTCAGAATCTTTTATAGGTGCTCTTCCTTTACGTTTGTTTAAAAATTCGGCAGGTACTTCCTGAAAATAATCATCACCTCCTATAGCAGACGCAATTCCTTGCTCTACATAAAAATCTTTTAAATATGCGATTGCTTTTTTCTGTCCAGGTTCACCTGTATTTCTTCCCTCAAATTCATCAGAAGCATAAATATATAAGTGAGTTCCTAAGTCTTTTGCAGTAATTGAAGCAGCGTATTTTGCAGCTTGATCTACATTTGAATCTTCAGAGTTTGTAGAATTTTTACTAGACCCACAAGCCATAAAAGCCAATGCACTAGCAACATAAAGTATTTTTTTCATAGATTAAAAAAGTATTTAAATTGATTTTATTACCAATCAAAAGTAATAAAATTTACAGTCTTTTCATAATTACTTTTTATTTATAATAAACTGTTGTAAATTTCTATTAAAATTAATAATTTCTTTAGGAAATAGATTATCGAAAGAGTTATTGTTTATTAATTCTGATGGACTCCCTGTGCAGATTTCAGCATCTGTAAATAAGATAATTTCATCTGCAAATTTTATAGATAAATTTACTTCATGAGAAGACATAATGATAGTTTTTGACGTTTTTTCTGTCAAATTTTTTAACAAAGAAAAAATTTTGATGGTATGATGTAAATCTAAATGTGCAGTAGGTTCGTCTAAAATGATAATTTCTGTGTCTTGCGCCAAAGCTCTAGCAATTAAAACTCTTTGTAGTTGGCCATCGCTCAGTTCATAAAAACGTTTGTCTTTTAAATGCTGAATTTCTGTTTCATCAATTACCCAATTTATTTTTTCTAAATCAGCGTCAGATAATTTATCAATCCAATTTGTATAAGGTTGCCTTCCAAGCGCAACTAGTTCAAAAACAGTTAATTGACTTTCTGGAAGTCTTTCTGTTAAAACCATACTCAAAGAAGTTGCTAATTCTTGATGTGAATAGGATTCTAAGTTTTTATTATTGATAAAAACAGCACCATTTAAAGGTTCTTGTACTTTAGCAATCGTTCTTAATAAGGTTGATTTTCCAATTCCGTTTTTACCTAAAACAGTCACTAGTTTTCCTTTTTCA
>JBNMNZ010000248.1:0-3550 GCA_051276605.1 Polaribacter sp.
TATAGAGGTTACAGAATGGTAAACTGGGATCCTGAAGCGAAGACGACATTGTCTGATGAAGAGGTGATTCATGAAGAAAGAGAAGGGAATCTTTACTATCTAGAATATAAAATTGAAGGCTCAGAAGATACGTTAACAATTGCTACTACAAGACCAGAAACTATTTTTGGAGATACAGCAATTTGTATCAACCCTAATGATGAACGTTTTTCGCATTTAAAAGGAAAGAAAGCAATTGTTCCTTTATGTAATAGAGTTGTTCCTATTATCGAAGATGAATATGTCGATATTGAATTCGGAACAGGTTGCTTAAAAGTAACACCTGCGCATGATCAAAATGATAAAAATTTAGGAGATAAACATAATTTACAAGTAATTGATATTTTTAATGAGGATGCTTCTTTAAATTCCTTCGGATTGCATTACCAAGGAAAAGACAGATTTGTTGTTCGTACAGAAATATCAAAAGAGTTAGAAGAAAAAGGATTTTTAGTAAAAACAGAAATTCATACAAATAAAGTAGGAACCTCAGAAAGAACCAAAGCAGTTATTGAACCAAGATTATCGGATCAATGGTTTTTAAAGATGAAAGACCTAGCAAAGCCTGCTATTGATGCTGTTTTAGGTGAAGATGCAGAAATAAATTTATATCCAAAGAAATTCGAGAATACCTACCGTCATTGGATGGAGAATGTTCGTGATTGGAATATTTCTCGTCAATTGTGGTGGGGACAACAAATACCTGCGTATTTCTATGGAGACGGAAAAGAGGATTTTGTAGTTGCTGAAAATATGGATGATGCATTAGTTTTAGCAAAAGAAAGAACTGGAAATTCAGCTTTAAAAACAACCGACTTAAAACAAGATGAAGACGCATTAGATACTTGGTTCTCTTCTTGGTTATGGCCAATGTCTGTTTTTGACGGAATTCGCAATCCTGAAAACGAAGAAATCAAATACTATTATCCAACAAACGATTTAGTTACAGGTCCAGATATTTTATTCTTTTGGGTGGCACGTATGATTGTTGCTGGTTACGAGTATAAAGATCAAAAACCTTTTCAAAATGTTTATTTAACAGGATTAGTTAGAGATAAGCAAAGACGAAAAATGTCTAAATCTTTAGGAAACTCTCCAGATGCTTTAAAATTAATTGAAGATTATGGTGCAGATGGTGTAAGAGTTGGCTTGTTGTTAAGTGCTGCTGCTGGAAACGATTTAATGTTCGAGGAAGATTTATGTCAGCAAGGAAAAGGGTTTGCAAATAAAATTTGGAATGCTTTTCGTTTGATAAAAGGTTGGGAAGTAGATGCGAGTTTACCTCAACCAGAAACTTCACAAATCGGTTTGGTTTGGTATGAAGCTAAGTTTCAAAAAACGTTGGCAGAAATTGAAGATCATTTTTCTAAATATCGTTTGTCTGATGCTTTAATGGCAATTTATAAATTAATTAATGACGATTTTTCTTCTTGGTTATTAGAGATTGTAAAACCTGCATATCAGCAACCAATTGATAAAAAAACGTTTGATGACATTATTGAAGTTTTAGAAAATAATTTAAAAGTATTACATCCTTTTATGCCTTTCTTAACGGAAGAAATTTGGCAATATATTGCAGATAGAACTCCAGAAGAAGCGTTGATTATTGCAAAATACCCAGTAGTTAAAGATTTCGATGCGACCATTATTGCTGATTTTGAATTTGCTACAGGAGTTATTTCAGGAATTAGAACCATTAGAAAAGATAAAAATATTTCTTTTAAGGATGCTATTGAATTGTTTGTGATTGATACTGAAAAGAACTCAAAAAAATTCGATGCTGTTATTCAGAAGTTAACAAATGCAGCAACAATAAAAACTGTTCTCGAGAAAGTAGAAGGAGCGTCTTTTAGAGTAAAATCAAATGAATATTTTGTACCTATTTCTATAGAAAATATAGATGTAGAAGCAGAGGTTAAGAAATTAGAAGCAGAGCTAAAAAGAGCAGAAGGTTTCTTATTCGGAATTTCAAAAAAACTATCTAATGAACGCTTTGTTGCGAATGCTCCAGAACAAGTAATTACCATAGAAAGCAAAAAAGAAGCAGATACAATTGCAAAAATTGAAACGATTAAAAGCAGTTTAAAAGCTTTAAAATAAGGAATCATTTCAGTAACCTAAATATAAATTGGGCACCATAATCTGGGCTTATAACAATTAAACAAAGTAAAGAATGAAATCGTTAATTATCCCTGTAACAATTTTTGCATTATTAGCAACATCTTGTGTGTCAAAAAAAAAGTTTGTTGCCCTAGAAACTAAGTATACAGATACAAAAGGAAATCTTCAAAAAACAACAGTAGAAAAAGATGCATTAGCAGCAAAATTTGCAACTATTGAAAGACGTGTAGAAACCTACAATCAAAAAATAAATTCTTTAAAAAGTGATAATGTTACTTTAGAAAAAGAAAATAGCTTAAAGTTAGATATGGTTGGTAATACAGCTGTTATTTCAAAAGAAACAAGATTGTTAATGAATAAAACATTGGCAAAAGTTGATGCGAGCAAGCTTGCAGGAGCAAAGAATTTAAAGGATTCTTTAAATTTAGCTGTTGCTTATAACTTAAAAAAATCTATAGATACCTCTGATTTAGAAAATTCTGATGATGTGAATATCAATATAGAGCAAACTGTTGTTATGATTTCAGTTTCAGATAAATTATTATTTAATACCGCAAGTTATCAAGTAAAAAGAGGAGCTTACAAGTTAATAGCAAAATTAGCAGCTGTTATAAAATCTGAACCTAGTATGGATGTTATGATAGAAGGACATACAGATTCTAGAACAATTAGTAATGCTGTTGTACAAGATAATTGGGATTTGAGTGTAAAAAGAGCAACTTCTATTGTAAGACTTTTGGAGAAAAAGTATAATGTAGAAGGAAGTAGGTTGATTGCTTCTGGTAGAGGAAGTACAATACCTTTAGTAGATAACTCATCAAGCGATAATAGAAGAAAAAACAGAAGAACTAGAATTGTAATTTTACCAAATTTAGATAAATTCTTTGCTTTAATATCAGAGGAGAAAATAAAGGAGTAACAACTAAAGACTTAAAACAATAAACCCCTCAAATTTGAGGGGTTTATTGTTTTAAGAAATATCATTAATCAACGCTAATTCTTCCTCAGAAAAAGAAGTGTTTTTAATTGCTTTTACACTATCTAAAATTTGTTCAGTTTTACTGGCACCAATTAAAACAGAGGTAATTCTATCATCTTTTA
The DNA here is from genome assembly GCA_051276605.1 of Polaribacter sp. GTDB lineage: Bacteria > Bacteroidota > Bacteroidia > Flavobacteriales > Flavobacteriaceae > Polaribacter. The sequence goes on from JBNMNZ010000248.1 coordinate 3,262, forward strand.
AAATCCAAGAAATTGCCATTTGGGCTAAAGTCTGATTTCTATTTTTAGCAATTTCATTCAACTGTTTAATTTTCGGAAGCATTTCTAACACTTTTTCTGTGTTCAAAAAGGGACTATCTTTTACTGCTCTAGAATCTTTTGGCAATCCATTAATATATTTGTCAGTTAACATTCCTTGTGCTAAAGGAGAAAAGCAAATAGCGCCAACTCCTGATTTTCCTAACAAGTCTAATAAGCCGTTTTCAATCCACCTATCAAATAGGTTGTAATTTGGTTGATGAATTAAACA
>JBNMNZ010000249.1:0-3543 GCA_051276605.1 Polaribacter sp.
GAAGCTAAAAAATTAGACAAAAACGGAATGTTAAAAGAACAAATTCAAATGATGAAACAACAGATGAAAAAAATCTAACGTTTTACTCTTTTCTAACAAATAAAAAATCCGCTAAAAGCGGATTTTTTATTTTTGTAATTTTATGGTGTAGCAACTTCAGTAAAAACAAAAAAACTTATTTCAATTTTGTTAAAGTTAAGTCTTCATTATACTGAATAATAAACAATCCTTGATTTTCTGTATTTCGCGTTCTGTAATCAAATTTTGTTTCTACTCTAGCAGATGCCCCTTGATTAAAAGTTGTTTTTAAATCGTTTCCAGAGGCTAATCTAACTAAAATATCATACGTAACATCAAATCCTTTTGTTGCATAGAAAGAAGGTAATGCTTTGTTCTTATTTAAATATTGCTCTCTAAAAATACTTGAGTATAAAGAGTCTTCATCCATAAACTCTTCACTTACATATGTAAAGCCAAGCTTTGCTAATTTTCTGTTATCAATCTTATTATAAACGCTGCCTTTATCAAAGGTAAAAACCTTAGCCGTTGTTTCTTCTGGCAAACTGATTAAACTATTAATAACATCTGCGACAATAACATTGTCATCTGTTGCCAAAATAATCCAATTTTTTGTGTTTGTTTTTAGCACTTCTAAGAATCGAGTTTTCTCTATATATCCTTTATCCGGAGTTAAAATATGTATATCACTAATTGAGTCTTCAAGTTCTAATGAAGATTTTAAAAGCATACTTGATTGTATACTTTTATTTTCAGCATCACTCACAATAATAATATTCCCCGAACCAAGATTTTCTTTAATATACCTTTCTAACTCCTCTCTAAAAACACTTTTCTCTGGTGAAGTTTTTATAATATTCGCCGAAGAAAAATCTGATTGACTGTTAGAATATACAGGAAATATAACCGGTACATTTACATTACTTGCGACCATTTCTACTTCTTCTGAATATAACGGGCCAATTATAGCGTCATTACTATTTAAATCATTCTCTGAAATAATACTTCTAAGACCATATTCTCTTCTGTTCCCTGTATCAAAAACATTAAATTCGATATCCAAACCCTTTCTTCTTAAGGAGTCTACTGCTATTTCTGCCCCCAAATAAAAATCGGTTGCAATATTTACTAAAGTTGCGTTTTTAGTAAAAATCTGTTGTGCAGTAATGGTATCATTATTATAATTACTAGTCCTAAAAGGTAATAATAATGCTATTTTTAAAGCTATTTCTGGCTGAATATAATCATCATAAAAAACCTCTTCTGAGATTAAATTCATCGGAATTTCTTTAATTTTCAGAATCTGACCAACCTTTAATCCTTCTATTAGCTGAGGGTTTAAGAGTAATAACTCTCCTCTAGTAACGTTAAAGTTCTTTACAAAACTATAAAAAGTATCTCCTTTTTTTACTTCATAAATAACAAATCTCTCTTTTAATTCCTCTAAAATTTTCGCTTCTTCATCTATAATCTCCTCTTCACTAATTAAAGAGTCAATAACCAATTCTGGATTTTCTTTTAGTTTCTTTTTATAATTATCAAGTTTTCTTTCAGGAACAACAATAAAAGAATTTGTTTTAGGTTCACCTGCCACATCAGGGTTTAAACGCGATAAGTCTTTCGCTCTCATATTTAACTTAGCAGCAATGACATCTATGGTTTCACCCTTTTTAACTTTGTATTGGATGTACCTTTTTTGTTGACCACAAGAAACTGTGAATGATAAAATACACAGAAAAATAAAAAACTTTACATGCTTCATATATGTTATTCCCATTCTATAGTTGCAGGTGGTTTAGAGCTAATATCATACACAACTCTATTAACACCTTTTACTTGATTTATTATTTTGTTTGATATTTTTTGCAAAAATTTATAGGGTAAATCTACCCAATCTGCAGTCATTCCATCTGTACTTTCTACGGCTCTTAAAGCAACTACTTTTTCATACGTTCTTTCATCACCCATAACTCCAACAGAGTTTACCGGCAATAACATCGCGCCTGCTTGCCAAACTTTATCATACAAACCATCTTCCTTTAATCCGTTTATAAAAATAGCATCTACCTCTTGCAAAATACGAACTTTTTCTGCAGTAATATCTCCTAAAATCCTGATTCCCAATCCTGGACCAGGAAAAGGATGACGGCCTAATAAATCAGGATCAATTCCCATAGAAGCTCCTACTCTTCTTACTTCATCTTTAAAAATCATTCTTAAAGGTTCCACAATTTTTAATTTCATATAATCTGGCAAACCACCAACATTATGATGACTTTTTATCGTTGCAGACGGACCTCCATTTACTGAAACAGATTCAATTACATCTGGATAAATTGTTCCTTGAGCTAACCAGTTTACGTCCTTAATTTTATTTGCTTCATCATCAAAAACTTCAATAAAAGAATTACCGATTGCTTTTCTTTTTTTCTCAGGATCTGTGAGACCTTCTAATGCTTTCAAAAAACGTACTGATGCATCAACACCTTTAACGTTTAATCCCATGCCTTCGTATCTTGCCAATACAGTTTCGAACTCATTTTTACGTAAAAGTCCGTTATTTACAAAAATACAGTATAGGTTTTTGCCAATAGCTTTGTTTAATAAAACTGCGGCTACAGATGAATCTACACCTCCAGAAAGTCCTAAAACTACTTTATCATTACCCACCTTTTCTTTGATGGCTGCTACGGTACTTTCTACAAAAGAATCTGGTGTCCATGTTTGTGCAACACCTGCAATATTCACTAAAAAGTTTTCTAATAATTGCTTTCCATCTTTAGTATGATATACTTCTGGATGAAATTGAATCGCAAATGTTTGTTCTCCTTCAATTTTATAAGCAGCATTTTCTACATCTTTAGTACTTGCTAATAAAACTCCATTTGTAGGTAAATCTTTAATAGTGTCTGAATGACTCATCCAAACTTGGCTACCTTCAGAAATATCTTGAAAGAAAGCATCCTCATTTTTTATAAATGATAAATTTGCTCTTCCATATTCTCTTGTGTTTGAAGGCGCTACTTTTCCACCAGAGAAATGTGCTAAATATTGTGCTCCATAACAAACAGCTAACAAAGGTTTTTTACCTCTAATTTCTGATAAATCTGGGTGTAAAACAGTTTCTCCTCGCACAGAATTTGGACTACCTGATAAGATTACAGCTTTAAAATTTTCTAAATCTTTTGGTGGGTGATTATAGGGATGAATTTCACAGTAAATGTTTAACTCTCTGACTCTTCTTGCAATTAATTGCGTGTATTGCGATCCAAAATCTAATATAAGTACGTTGTGTTGTTGCATGCGCAAAAATACTATTTCAGATTAAATTTTAAATGCTGAAATTGATATTTTTTAAGATAAATTATAAATTATTGAAATTAGCTAAAATTAAGAAAAAAATGATTCTAAGTAGCTCTTCATTTCTGAACACATAGGCTGATAGAAAACATCTATATATTTCTATACTTTGTTACTTTGCAACTCTGCAACTTTGCTACTTTGCTACTCTGCTAGTCTGCTACT
>JBNMNZ010000250.1:0-3539 GCA_051276605.1 Polaribacter sp.
AAAGGTTCTCCACTTTTATCAACAACAATTCCAGTTATTGAAATCTTTTGAGCTACCTCATTTATTGTTTCTACTTTAGTATTGCTGCTTATTTGCAATGGTTTTAAGATAATTTGTTTACCATTTACTAAATAAGATATCTTAGAATCAGTAAGTAACTTTTTCAAGACTTTAGATAGCGGTTCTTTTTTAACGAGTATAGATACTTTTTGATTATAATCTATTTCTTTATCTTTATATATAAATTTAAAATCTGTGATAGATTCAATTTTATTAAACACGGTCTCAAGGGTAACATTATTATAATTTAATGTAACCTTTGTTTTTTGTGCGTAAGAATCGTTCGCGTGAAGCTGAAAAAGAGATACTAATAATAAAAGTGTAGTAATCCTCATTTTTAAATTAAGGTTTATTGGGAAAGAATATTTAATTCTTTTCCTAATTACTTTTTTCATATTTTTGTTGTGAATTTTAGTGATTAATTAATTTTGGTCGCGATGTTTAATCGGAAGATGTTCGAGCATCTTTCGATTTTTTTTGTTTGAAATCGTTACTGAAAAAAAGTTTTTTTTTATTTCATCTATTTATCTGTTTTTATTGTTAATTATTATTTTATTTTTATTTTTATTTTTATTTATTTTATAATCTATTGAATGTATTTCATTAATTACTTCAAAGACTTGTTCAATAGTTTCTATATCAAAAGTTGCAGTAATAAATTCATTACCTAAAGATGTATTATTATTTATTATTTCTACATTATAATGACGCTCTAATTTTTTGATAATATCATTAAATTTCATATGTTTCAGGATAATTCTTCCGTTAATCCAAGCTGTATGAATTTCTATATCTGCTTTTTCGATATATATAGATTTATTATTTTTATTCCAATCTGCTTTATAACCAGGTTTTAAAATAGTTGCTTTTTTAGACTCATATTTATCACCTATATTATACAAGCTTACGCTACCCTCAACTAATACTGTTGACACACTTGAATCTTCTGGATATGAACTTATATTGAACTGAGTACCTAATACTCTTACATTCACTTTATCATTACTGACAATAAATGGATGTTTAGCATCTTTTGTTACATTAAAATAGGCTTCTCCACTTTCAACATATACTTGACGTTTTTGCCCTTCTAAAAATTTAACAGGGTATCTTAAAGATGTCCCCGCGTTTAGGTTTACTTTAGTTCCATCAGATAATTTTATAGCAAAGCGTTTCCCATAAGGCACGGTCAGAGTATTATAAACTAATTTTTCTATTTTAGTTTTATCATTATAAACAATAGCATTCCCATTTTGACTCCCAAGAATATTACCATTTATATCTTTGATTTTAAAACTTCCTTTATCATCAATAATTTTAATCTTTCCATCATCCATTTTTAATGTTATACTTTCTGAAGGAATGGTATCTATTTGAATTTTTGAATTATCATTTTGATTATAGAAATAAACTACTGATATAAGAATTGCAATAGAAGCTGCATATCTAGAGAACCTTTTAATTCTTATTAATTTATGGATCTTCTTTTCTTTAGAAATAAAGTCTAATAACTTTGTTTCTGAGTTTGAAGTGTTGAATTTTTTAAGATTAATATCGATTAAGTAATTTACTTTGACATACTCAATGAAATATTTTTCGTTTGCATCCTCTTTTAACCACTGCTCTAATTCTTCTAATTCTAAAATAGAAGCTTGATTGTTTATATATTTAGTGAGTATATTTTGTGTTTTTTTTGAAATCATGAATGTTATCTATATACTACTAAAACGTTATAAGTTTGGATAACCCTAACTTTTATACCAACTTTTTTCTACATTCGTACTAATTAACATCAAATTTTATGATATTCTAAAAATGAAAAAAGCTTTTATAAATGATAAAGAGTTCATAAGTTCCTTAAAAAGAGGTGATTCTAAAGGGTACCAGTTTTTAGTTACTTCTTATCATCAAAAATTATGTGTTTATGCTAATAGCTTGGCCAATGATCCTCATTTAGCAGAAGATATTGTTCAAAATGTTTTTATGAGTATTTGGAAAAACCGAAATAAGCTTAAAGAAGAATTTGTAATTAAAAGTTACTTATATAAATCCGTTTACAATGAGTTTATTGATCAATATAGAAAAAATAAAAAAGTTTTAGTTCTCGACAAGAAATATATTGATGCACTCACATATATTGTCGAAGAGGAAGATGAAAAGTCTCTTGAGAAACTCATTAATATTGTAAAAAAAGAAATAGACAAACTGCCACCAAAGTGTAAACAAACTTTTTTATTAAGTAAAGAAGAAGGACTTACTAATTTAGAAATTTCGGAATATTTAAATATATCCATAAAATCTGTTGAAGCGCATATAACTAAAGCTTTTAGTGTTTTAAGAAAGTCTATTGGCAATAAAGTCAATGGTATCTTGTTTTTATTATTTGGGAATAATAATTTACAAACTAATTAAAAAAATGCTTCTAAAAATAAAAACCATTTTAAATATATTGAATTAATTTCCCCAAAATTAAAACAACTACTTATAAAACGAATACCGTATTATAGATCCTAACTAATATTTGCTTTTAAAACATTTTTTGATGATTTTTCTCTTAAGACAGATATAATATCACATACTTTTCTTTCGACGACTTTTGTGTAGATTTGAGTTGTTGCAATTTTGGTATGCTCTAATAATTTTGAAACTGTTTCTGTTGGGACACCAATACTTAAGGTGATTGTAGTCGCAAATGTATGTCTAGCAATATGGAATGTTAGCTTCTTTTTGATACAAAAAGGAACGAACCACATAACTGTAATTTACTAAAAACAATAAATATATAGCGTTTTAAAAACTATAGGTAACCGAATAGTAAACCTATAATTTAATCTCTAATGTACTTGTTTACGATATCCACCTAAATACCAGAGTATTCAGAGAATTCATTAATCGTAATAAATTGATGCGGTTCTTTATCTAAAAAACATTTTATATCATTCAATAACTTGCGACCATATCGTTCACTTCTTCCAGTGATGCGTTTGTTATCTTTTTAGATAAACTTAACGCGTGAAGAACTTCTTTTGCTTGTTTTATATGAATTTTTAATGTTTCAGTTTTGGTTATTTTTTTTAAAGCGTGTTCTTTTTGTTGAACACAATATTGTTCATGAATTATATTTAAATTAATTCTCTCAGTTTTTTTGCTGCAATTTCTGCAGTAATATCTCTTTGTGGCGAACCAAACATTTCATAGCCTACCATAAACTTCTTTACAGTTGCACTTCTTAATAATGGAGGATAAAAACTCATGTGCCAATGCCAATGCTCATTTTCTTGCCCATTTGTTGGTGCTTGATGAATTCCACTTGAATATGGAAAAGAAGTATTGAATAATTTATCATATGCTTTTGTGGTTACAGAAATTGCTTCTGCAAAATTTTTAGCACCATTATCTAATAATTCAGTAATATTACTTTGCCTTTTCTTAGGAGCAATCATAACCTCAAAAGGCCAAACTGCCCAAAAAGGAGTTAA
>JBNMNZ010000251.1:0-3538 GCA_051276605.1 Polaribacter sp.
TAGCTAGTAATTTTTCCTTCTAACTTTTCAATATCAACATAAGGTACAATTACATTTTCATGAATGAATTTTTGACAAAATTTATATCCTTGATCCAAATAAATAGCGCCAATTAATGCTTCAAAAATATTACCATGAATATTATCACCCACATTTGATTGGTCTATATTACTTTTTACAAAACGAATTAAATTTAGGTCCTTCCCTAGTTCATTTAAATGTTCTCTACTAACAATTTTAGAGCGCATCTGAGTAAGATACCCTTCAGAACCTGTAGGAACTTTTTTGTATAAGTAAGCTGCAATTACAGAGCCTAAAATAGAATCTCCTAAGAACTCTAAACGTTCATAGTTAATAGGAATCCCTTTTTTATCAAACATTTGCACAGATCTGTGTGTAAATGCTTTTTTGTACTTATTAATGTTCCTTGGAGAAAAATTGAGTAGTTTTTTTAATTCGCTTCTTAATTCTTGATCTTCTAGAGAACGAGATTGAACTATTTTGCGAATAAAATTCATAGGTTATTCCTCTAATTTCTTAAAGGCAACACAAGCGTTATGACCTCCAAAACCAAATGTATTACTCATTGCTATTTTAATGTCTCTTTTCTGAGGTTTATTTAGCGTAAGGTTTAATTCTGGATTAATGTTTTCATCTACGTTAACATGATTAATTGTTGGCGGCACAATACCATGTTTCATTGCCAAAATTGCAGCAATAGATTCTATAGCTCCTGCAGCACCTAGCAAATGACCTGTCATAGATTTTGTAGAGTTAATATTAATGTTTTTAGCATGATCACCAAAAACTGCTGAAATCGCTTTTAATTCTGCAACATCCCCTAAAGATGTGGAAGTACCATGTGTATTAATATGGTCTACATCTTCGGGTTTAATTCCTGAATTTTCTAGGCAATTTTTCATTACAGCAATAACACCAATCCCTTCAGGATGAGGTGCTGTCATGTGATACGCATCAGAAGACATTCCTCCTCCAATAACCTCAGCATAAATTTTTGCTCCTCTAGCTTTAGCGTGTTCATATTCTTCAAGAATAATAGCTCCTGCTCCTTCACCTAATACAAAACCATCTCGTTCTGCATCAAAGGGTCTAGACGCTGTTTCTGGGCTTTCATTTCTTGTTGATAAAGCGTGCATGGCATTAAAACCACCAACACCAGAAATAGCAACAGCAGCTTCAGAGCCACCAGTTACAATTACATCACAAGTACCTAAACGAATATAATTTAAAGCATCTATCATCGCGTTAGCAGATGATGCACATGCAGAAACTGTCGTATAATTTGGCCCCATAAATCCATTTTTAATGGAAATATTTCCTGGCGCAATATCTGCAATCATTTTTGGGATAAAGAATGGATTGAATCTTGGAGTACCGTCTCCAGCTCCAAAATTTAAAGCTTCATTTTGAAAAGTTTCTAAACCTCCAATTCCTGCTCCCCAAATTACACCAACGCGGAATTTGTTAATTTTTTCTAAGTCTAGATTTGAGTCTGCAATAGCTTCGTCTGAAGCAACCATTGCATACTGTGTAAATCTATCCATTTTACGCGCCTCTTTTCTATCCATAAAATCGGTCGCGTTAAAACCTTTTAATTCACATGCAAAACGAGTTTTGAACTTGGCAGCATCAAAGTAAGTGATAGGGGCTGCACCGCTAACTCCGTTAACTAATGCGTTCCAATATTCTTCAATATTATTACCAATTGGCGTTAATGCGCCAAGTCCAGTGACTACAACTCGTTTTAATTGCATATAAATTTACTTTTTTGCTTCTTCAATGTAGCTGACTGCTTGACCTACTGTACCGATGTTTTCAGCTTGGTCATCTGGAATTTGAATATCGAATTCTTTTTCGAATTCCATAATTAACTCAACAGTATCCAAAGAATCTGCTCCTAAATCGTTTGTGAAGCTAGCTTCTGTTGTTACTTCATTATCGTCTACTCCTAATTTGTCTACGATAATAGCTTTTACTCTTGATGCAATGTCTGACATAATTTTCTGTTTTTTAAAATTTAAATCGGGGCAAAAATACGAATCTTATTAATTCTAACTAGCTTTTGCTCGAAAAATGATCACTAAAGATAAATAAAAATGTTTAATGTGCTCTTAAAATAACGTGATTGTTAATAATTATTCTTTTTTTTGTACTCTAGATTTATAGATATGAAGCGTATTGTTATTTTTGCTTCTGGTTCTGGAACGAACGCAGAAAATATTATAAAGTTTTTTAATCACACTAAAACCGCTAAAGTGACTCAGGTGTTCTCAAATAATGAACATGCTAAAATTTTTGAAAGATGTAAAAAACTAAACGTTAGTTGCTTACACTTTAAAAGAACTGATTTCTCAAAAGAAGATACCATCTTAAATCTTTTAAAAAACACAACAGATTATATTATTTTAGCTGGTTTTTTATGGAAAATTCCTGAGAAAATTTTGCACGCTTTCCCTCATAAAATCATTAATATTCACCCTGCTTTGTTGCCAAAATATGGCGGAAAAGGGATGTATGGAATGAACGTTCACAACGCTGTAAAAGAAAATAAAGAAACTGAAACAGGTATCACAATTCACTATGTAAATGCCAATTATGATGAAGGTGCAATCATTTTTCAGGCAAAAACAGCTTTAAATGAAAATGATTCCCCAGAAACGATTGCTGAAAAAATTCATACTTTAGAACAAAAATACTTTCCAAAGGTAATAGAGGAAGTAATTATAGGCACACATGGCTAAAAAAAAGTTTTACGTAGTTTGGAAAGGGGAAAAAACTGGCGTTTTTACTTCTTGGAATGTTTGTAAGCGGCAAATTGAGGGCTTTGAGGGCGCACAATACAAATCTTTTACTGATTTAGATGAGGCTGAAACTGCATTCACTAAAAATTATGATGACTATAAAGGCAAGAACACCAAGAAACCTACTTTATCATCCTTAGAAAAGAAAAAAATTGGGGCTCCTAATTTAGAAAGTATTTCTGTGGATGCTGCTTGTTCTGGAAATCCTGGAAAAATGGAATACAGAGGTGTATTAACACATAATAAGAAGCAAATCTTCTTAATGGGGCCTTTTAAAAAAGGGACGAACAATATTGGTGAGTTTTTAGCTTTGGTGCATGGAATTGCATTATTAAAAAGCAAAAATAAAGAAGATATTTCTATTTATTCTGACTCCAGAATTGCCATGAGTTGGATAAAACAGAAAAGATGTAAAACCAATATGCATTTTGATGCTTCAAATAAAGACTTGTTAGATTTGATAAAAAGAGCCGAAAACTGGCTAAAAGAAAATACGTTTAAAAACCCAATTTTAAAATGGGAAACCAAAGCTTGGGGAGAAATTCCTGCAGATTTTGGTAGAAAGTAGAATTAGTTGGCAGTGTTCAGTAGCAGTTTACAGTGGCAGTAATCAGCAGCAGTGCTCAGTTAGCAACTGACTGTAAACTGCTACTGAAAATTGAAACGCTACAAATTATACCCAATACTAAATAGTATAATTCTTGGCAAAATAAAGG
>JBNMNZ010000252.1:0-3530 GCA_051276605.1 Polaribacter sp.
CTTCTTTTCCATCAAAACGAATGCTGCCAATCGTTTTTTTATCTACAAAATTAAAATCTTCAATATAAATATGATGTAAGAATCGAAGTTTTTTCTTGCCGTAAATTTTATACAAACTTTCTTTTGCCCCCCAAACTATTGTTAGTTTACTAATAAGAGCATCCACATTTGCAATAGTTTTGTATTCTTCAATTGGCGTAAATTTATGCGCAATTTTTAAAATCTTTTCACGCTGTTTTTCAATATCAATTCCAACTGAATTTTCATAAGAAAAAATAATAGATGTAAATGAAAAAGAGTGAGAAATAGAAATATATCGCCCAGCATCTAAATGTGGTTTTCCAAATTTATCATAATGTAAATCAGCATCTGTTAATCCGACTTCTTTTAATAAATGGCGAATGCTTAAAAATCCTTTTTGATGTAATTCAGATTTCATAGAATCCAACCTCATAGTACTCTTTTCGGTTAAAGAGATTCCATTCTTTAAGTCGTCAATAGATTCTTCAATCTTCCAAATGAGTACTTTAGTAGAAGTGCTAACCGTTAATGTTTTGTAAAGAGCCATATTTTTTAAAATGGATGTTGTAACTTTGCAGTCGAAAAATTTGATATAAATATACATAATATGAGCACAAAAACCGCTACATACGTTCCTTTTAAAGTGAAAGATATTTCTTTGGCTGCTTGGGGAAGAAAAGAAATGAACTTGGCAGAAGCAGAAATGCCAGGATTAATGGCTTTAAGAGAAGAATATAAAGACTCTCAGCCATTAAAAGATGCAAGAATTGCAGGATGTCTACACATGACAATTCAAACGGCAGTTTTAATTGAAACTTTACAAGCTTTAGGAGCAGAAGTTACCTGGAGCTCTTGTAATATTTTTTCTACACAAGATCAAGCTGCTGCTGCAATCGCTGATGCAGGAACGGCTGTGTATGCTTGGAAAGACATGACTGAAGAAGAATTTGATTGGTGTATCGAACAAACTTTATTCTTTGGAGAAGATAAAAAACCATTAAATTTAATTTTAGATGACGGTGGAGATTTAACAAATATGGTTTTGGATCGTTATCCAGAATTAGCTGCAGGAATCAATGGTTTATCTGAAGAAACGACAACTGGAGTTCACAGATTGTATGATAGAGTAAAAGCAGGAACTTTACCAATGCCAGCAATTAATGTAAACGATTCTGTTACCAAATCTAAATTTGATAACAAATATGGTTGTAAAGAATCTGCAGTTGATGCAATTCGAAGAGCAACCGATATTATGTTAGCAGGTAAACGTGTAACTGTTTGTGGTTATGGAGATGTAGGGAAAGGAACAGCAGCTTCTTTTAAAGGTGCAGGTTCTATTGTAACGGTTACAGAAATCGATCCAATTTGTGCATTACAAGCTGCAATGGATGGTTTTGAAGTAAAGAGATTAGAAACTGTTATTGCAAATTCTGATATCATTATTACAACGACAGGAAACAAAGATATTATTCAAGGGCGTCATTTCGAAACAATGAAAGACAAAGTAATTGTTTGTAATATTGGGCATTTTGATAATGAAATTGACATGGCTTGGTTAAATAAAAACCATGGACATACAAAAGACACCATCAAACCACAGGTTGATAAATATAATATTAACGGAAATGATATTATTCTTTTAGCAGAAGGGCGATTAGTGAACTTAGGCTGTGCAACTGGGCATCCAAGTTTCGTAATGTCTAACTCATTTACAAATCAAACTTTGGCTCAAATAGAATTGTGGACAAACAGAGATGCGTATGAAAATGAAGTATATATGTTGCCAAAACATCTAGATGAAAAAGTAGCAAAATTACACTTAGCAAAAATAGGCGTAGAGTTGACGGAATTACGTTCTGATCAAGCGGCTTATATTGGCGTAACGATCGAAGGCCCATTTAAGCCAGAACACTATAGATACTAAAAAACCTGTCATTACGAGAGAGTAATGACGTGGTAATCTCATTTTTTGATTATTAAAATTTAAAAACCCTTGCATTAATTTGTAAGGGTTTTTTCTTTGGGCGTTTTAACAGGCTTTCACTTCTCGCTTTTTTGTTTAAAAAAACAAAAAGAGCTCAAACAAACCGTTCAATCCCTAACGCGAGATTTTTATATAATTAGTAAAACTCCTATTGTATCTCTTGGGTTCTTTAACCAAATTTGCATCAAAATGTTTTTCAAAGAGTACTTTTTAGTACTTTGCAAAAGCTTAATCAAAATAGAATGCAACCAACCAAAAAGATAGGATTATTTCTTGGACCCATACTTTTTTTTCTAATTCAGTTTTTACCTATAACATTAGTTTCAGAAAAGGCTGATGCAGTAATTGCTGTTGCCATTTGGATGGTTATTTGGTGGGTCACAGAAACCGTAAATATTGCAGTTACAGCTTTGTTGCCACTTATTTTATTTCCGCTTTTACAGATTATGGAAATTGCAGATGTTGGTGCAAATTATGGAAGTCCGATTATCTTCTTATTCTTTGGAGGTTTTGTATTAGCATTAGCCTTAGAGAAAGTTAATCTACATAAAAGAATCGCTTTAAACATTATAAAACTTACAGGAACAACCCCTAATAAAGTTGTATTAGGTTTTATGATTGCAACCGCTTTTATGAGTATGTGGATTAGCAATACAGCCTCAACGGTGGTAATGTTACCAATTGCGATATCCGTTATAAAACTATTAATTGATGATAAAGACGGCTTTACAAAAGGCGATAAAAATTTTGCGTTAAGCATTATGTTAGGAATCGCTTTTGCCGCAAATGCAGGCGGAATTGCAACGGTTATTGGGACACCACCAAATTCGGTGTTAATAGGGCTTTTAGAAAATCAATATAATATTCAGATTTCCTTTTTAACGTGGATGAGTTTTGGCTTGCCTTTTTCAATTGTCATGATTGCTGCAGTTTATCTGGTTTTGGTAAAATGGATGTTTCCTTCTAAAGATATTGTGTTTGCAGCATCCGCTAATTTAATTTCTGAAGAAGTTAAAAAACTCGGCATCGTATCAAAAGAAGAAAAACGAGTGTTAATTATTTTTGTAATCACAGTTTTTTTATGGATTACAAGAACTATTATCAATAAATTTTTTCCGGGTTTAAAATTATCAGACACCGTTATCAGCTTAATAGGTGCCGTTTCTTTATTTGCAATTCCTATGAATTTTAAAAAAGGAAATTTTATCCTTCAATGGAAAGATACCGAAAAATTAGCATGGGGAATTTTAATTCTCTTTGGTGGAGGTTTAGCGCTCGCAAAAGGGATGGCTTCAAGTGGTTTAGTTGATCTAATTACAGATACCATTGCTGCAGGAAACTTCAATGTTGTAGTAACCGTTTCTTTACTGATTGTATTGATGTTATTTATGACAGAGTTAATGAGTAATGTTGCATTAGTAGCCGTTTTAGCACCTGTAGTTGCAGGGATAGCAATCGGATTAAATATTCCTATTTTAAACTTGTTAATTCCTGTTACAATGGCGAGTAGTTGTGCTTTTATGTT